>JAVJPD010000070.1:0-2912 GCA_040216475.1 Rhodospirillales bacterium | reverse complement strand
ATGGGATGAAGAACATGAACGATCGTAACAAAGCAGAACCGGTTTCGAGGAAGCGGATCGGCGAGCGCCGCGGGTTTCTCCTGGCGCTCGGCGCGGCGCTGTTGGTTCTGCCGTTGGCGGCGTGCGGGCGCAAGGCGTCGCCCGACAAACCCAAGGACTCGAAGTTCCCGCGCGAGTATCCCACCAAATAACGCCCGGACCCGGAGCCACCCATGGATCATTTTCAATACCGCGCGGGCCGGTTGTGCGCCGAGGACGTCGCGCTCGATGAGATCGCGGCCGCCGTCGGCACGCCGTTCTACTGTTATGCCGGCGCGACCTTGGAGCGGCATTACAAGGCGTTCGCCGACTCCGTCGCCGATCTCGATGCGACCGTCTGCTTCGCGGTTAAAGCCAATTCCAACATCGCCGTGATCGCGACCCTGGCGCGCTTGGGCGCTGGCGCCGATGTCGTGTCCTGCGGCGAGTTGCAACGCGCCCTGCGCGGCGGTGTGCCCGCCGGCAAGATTGTTTTCTCCGGTGTCGGCAAGTCGCGCGAGGAAATCACGGCGGCCCTGGATGCCGGGGTGCTGCAGATCAACGTCGAGTCCGAACCGGAGCTCGAATTGATCGATGAAATCGCCGCCGGCAAAGGCGTTCGCGCACCGGTCGCCATTCGCATCAACCCGGACGTGGACGCGCATACCCACGAGAAGATCACGACGGGCCTGAGCGAAAACAAGTTCGGCATCGAATGGACCCGGGCGCATGCGGTGTTCAGGAAGGCGGCGGCGATGAAGGGAATCGCCATCGTCGGCGTCGCCGTGCATATCGGCTCGCAACTGACGCAGCTGCAGCCGTTCCGCGATGCCTATGTCCGCCTGCGCGACCTGGTCGCCATGCTGCGCAAGGACGGGCATGAGATCGAGCGCCTCGATTTGGGCGGCGGCTTGGGCATCTCCTACGGAGACGGCCGTTCCCAGGCGGACCTGCCGGGGCCGCGGGAGTACGCCGAGGTAGTCCGATCAACTGTTGGTGATTTGGGGTGCCGGCTGATTTTCGAACCGGGCCGGATGATTGCCGGAAATGCGGGCATTTTGGTGACCCGCATCCTATATATAAAAGAAGGCGCAACCCGGACATTCGCGATTGTCGATGCGGCGATGAATGACTTGCTGCGCCCGACGCTTTATAATGCATACCATGCAATTGTGCCGGTCGCGGAAGCGCCGGCGGGTACATCCTTAAAGGAGATGGATGTGGTAGGGCCCATTTGCGAAACCGGCGATACCTTCGGCGTGCGGCGTTCCTTGCCGCCGCTTGTTGCGGGCGATCTGCTCGCCATCCGCACGGCGGGTGCGTATGGCGCCGTCATGGCGTCGACATACAACAGCCGCCCCTTGGTGCCGGAAGTTCTGGTTCACGGGAAAGACTACGCCGTGATCCGCGCGCGCTGGAGCGTCGATGACATGATCGCGCTCGAATCGGTCCCCGCTTGGTTGAAACCGAAAGGGAAGAATACTTGATTCTGAACCCGAGGTTTCGACATCAGATCCTGTTGTGGCTGGCCCGCGGCGCGCTTCTGTGGGAGCAGATTTGGTTGGCCGTATGGCCCTTGGTCGCCGCCGCCGGATTGTTCATCGCCATCGTTCTGTTCGATTTTCTGCCGCATCTGCCGGTGTGGTTCCATATCCTAATTCTTTTGGCGTTCACGGCGGCGTTTGCGTTGTTCGTACGCAACGCTTGGCAGGGCGTTCGTACCGTTTCGGAAGCCGCCGCCCGGCATCGGCTCGAAACCGATAGCGGTTTCAAGCACCGTCCCTTGACGGCCTTGGAAGACCGGCTCGTAGGCGGCTCCGATGACGAAGCGGCCCAGAGATTATGGGCCGTTCACCGGGAACGGATGGCGCGGGCCGTCCGGATGTTGCGGGTTGCCTTGCCCTCGCCGGGAATGGCGCGGCGCGATCCGCTCGCGCTCAGGGCCGTGGTTTTGTTTCTGGTGGTCATCGCGTTTGCCGTCGGCCATCGGGATGCCGCGGCGCGTTTCGAGCGCGCCTTGTTGCCGAGTTTCGAACGGGTCTCGGATGCGCAATTGGACATTTCGGTCTGGCTGACGCCGCCCGCTTACACGGGCCAAGCGCCGGTGTTCTTCAAATGGACGCCGAAAGAGGCCGAGCCGAAAATCCGCGTGCCCGAAGGGACGCTCCTGTTGGCCCAGGTCGCCGGCGTGCGCTCGCAACCGCAGTTGAAGGTCGGCGAAAAGATCAGCCCCTTTAGTGCGATCGATCAAAAACAACCGGAAAAAGGCCACCGGATCGAAACCACGGTCGAGGCGGGCAATCGGCTCGCGGTCGAAATCGCCGGCAAGGAACGGGCGGTTTGGCCGCTCGAGGTGATCGCGGACAAGGCGCCGACCATCGATTTCACCGAGCCGCCGCAAAAGACGTCGCGGTCCCAGCTTCAGGTGTTCTTCCTGGCGGAGGACGATTACGGGGTTTCCGAAATCCGGCTTTTCACCGCGCGCGCCGACGGCAAGACCGCCGCCGGCCCTGCGCCGGGCGGCACGGAAGGCCTGATCATGCCGTCCGCGAACATCGGCAAGAAAAAGATCAAGAGCAGCAGCCTGCAGGATCTGACGGCGCATCCCTGGGCCGGGCAGTCCGTCAAGCTGCGGCTGGTCGTGAAGGACGTGCACGGCCAGCAGGGCGAGAGCAAGACGATCGACATGGTTTTGCCCGAACGCCTGTTCACCCATCCGGTGGCGCAGGAAATCATCGCCCAGCGCAAGAAGCTCATTGCCGGCATGGATGATTCCCGCGGCGACGTTTCGGCGGAACTCGATGTCATCGCCGGGCGCCCCTGGCGCTACCGCGAAGACACGACCGTTTTCCTGGCGCTCAGGGTCGCGGCGTCGCGGTTGGCTTACGATTTGG
>JAVJPD010000069.1:0-2217 GCA_040216475.1 Rhodospirillales bacterium | reverse complement strand
CTTCCGATCTCGAAGCCGGGTGCGCATCTGGTGGCGTTGATCAAGCCGCAATTCGAGGTCGGCAAGGGGCAGGTCGGCAAGGGCGGCGTCGTGCGCGATCCGGTATTGCACGAGGAGGTCTGCGCGCGCATTCGGGAATGGCTTGAGCGAACGATGGGGTGGCGTGTGTTGGGCGTTGCCG
This sequence comes from Rhodospirillales bacterium, assembly GCA_040216475.1. Classification (GTDB taxonomy): domain Bacteria; phylum Pseudomonadota; class Alphaproteobacteria; order Rhodospirillales; family CALINB01; genus CALINB01. The sequence continues at coordinate 2,036 of JAVJPD010000069.1, read as the reverse complement.
AAAGCCCGATCACGGGGCCGAAAGGCAACAAGGAATTCCTGATCGCGGCGGTTTTCGGCGCCTGACCCGAGGCCGGCATAAAAAGACCCGCCGGAAGGCTTCACGGCGGGTCGGTCTTAAAATAGAGGACGTGCTCGGTTTAAACCTCGATGTCGAGGGTGCCGCCGCGGCCTTCGGAGGACGAGGCGTTTCCGCTGCCGGACTCGCTGCGCGCTTCGGCCTGATCGTTCGATCGGCCCTGCTGCGCGTTGTTTTCCGTCTGGCGTTGTTGGTTCGATGCCTCGGTCTGCGCGGAGGACGATTGAACCTGCTGCACTTGCTGCGCGACGGAATCGGTCGCGATTTCGGCCTGAAAGACGCCGGCGTTGGTCGGCACGGTCCGGGATTCGGTCCCGCTGGGAGTCGGCGGGATGATGGTCGGTGCGCCGATGGTTTCGACAGGCATGATCCTAATCCTTTCCTGGTTCAGCTTCTGCTGACGGACTAGGTGTATCATTCCCGAGGGAATCGGGCAAGGTAACCTCGGTTAAGTAGTGGAAAACACTTACTAAAGTACCAAAAAACGGCTGATTTTCAAGGTTTTTCGGGCCGTGTTTCGACGCTGCGTCAGCCGCATTGGGCCTTGTGGCGGAGCCAATGATCGGCGAGCACGCAGGCCAGCATGGCCTCGACCACGGGCACGGCACGGATGCCGACGCAGGGATCGTGGCGGCCCTTGGTGACGATTTCGGTGTCCTCGCCTTGGACCGTGACCGTCTTGCGCGGGCTCAGGATCGAGCTTGTCGGCTTGATGGCGAGCCGCACGACGATGTCCTGTCCCGTCGTGATGCCGCCGAGCAGGCCGCCCGCGTTGTTCGAGAGGAACTTGACCGCGCCGTTCTCCATGCGCATCTCGTCGGCGTTTTCCTCGCCCGACAGGGACGCGGCCCCGAAGCCGGCGCCGATCTCGACGCCTTTCGCCGCCGGGATGTTCATGAGGGCCTTGGCGATCTCGCCGTCGAGCTTGTCGAACAGCGGCGCGCCCAAGCCGGCGGGCACGCCCGAAACCACCGCTTCGACCACGGCGCCGGTAGAGGAGCCCGATTTGCGCACGCCGTCGAGGTAGCTTTCCCATTCTTTGGCGGTTTGCGCATCCGGACACCAGAACGGATTGTCCGCGCAGGTATCCCAGTTCCAGCGCGAACGGTCGATGGCATGCGGGCCTATCTGCACGAGCGCGCCGCGAATGACGACGTCGGCGCCGAGGATTTTTCGTGCGATGGCGCCGGCGGCGACCCGCATGGCGGTTTCGCGCGCGCTCGAACGTCCGCCGCCGCGATAGTCGCGGATGCCGTATTTCTTGTAATAGGTATAATCGGCGTGACCCGGGCGGAACTTGTCCTTGATGTCGCCGTAGTCCTTCGAGCGGGCGTCCTCGTTTTGGATCAGCAGGCCGATGGGCGCGCCGGTGGTTACGCCCTCGAACACGCCCGAGAGAATTTGCACCGTGTCGCTTTCTTGACGCTGGGTCGTGAACTTGGATTGGCCGGGGCGGCGCTTGTCGAGGTACTGCTGGATATCGGCTTCCCGCAGCGGGATGCGCGGCGGTACGCCGTCGACGATGCAGCCAATCGCCACGCCGTGGCTTTCGCCGAAGGTGGTGACTTGAAAAAGGCGGCCGAAGGAATTGCCCGACATGACGTTTACGCTTGCGTGTCTCTAGGTTGGTGTTCGTCTTAAACCGTTGAAATATCCGGAGCGTCGACGGCTTTCATGCCGACGATATGATAGCCGCAATCCACGTGATGGGTTTCGCCGGTCACGCCGCCCGAGAGCGGGCTCAGGAAATAAAGTCCGGCATTGCCGACTTCCTCGAGGCTGACGTTGCGCCGCAGGGGCGAATTGAATTCGTTCCATTTCAAAATATAGCGGAAGTCGCCGATGCCCGAAGACGCCAGCGTTTTCATCGGCCCGGCGGAGAGGGCGTTTACGCGGATGTTTTGCGAACCCAAGTCCTCGGCCAGATAACGCACGCTCGCCTCGAGGGCGGCCTTGGC
>JAVJPD010000068.1:0-8605 GCA_040216475.1 Rhodospirillales bacterium | reverse complement strand
CTTCCGATCTCGACCAGATGTGGCAGGCATTCGATCCGCGCGACGTCATGCAATCGACCGGTCTCGGCACCATGGGCTGCGCCTTGCCGCTGGTGATCGGGCGCAAGATGGCGGAACCGAACCGGCCCGTCGCCGCGTTCTTGGGCGATGCGTGTCTGGAGATGATCATCGGTGAGTTGGCCACCGCGCGCGACCGTAAGCTGCCGGTGATTCTGATCGTGTTCGTCGACGAATCCCTCGCCCTCATCGAGTTGAAGCAGCGCGCCATGCAACTGCCGAACTTGGGCGTCGATTTCAAGATCACCGATTTCCCGGCGGTGGCGGAAGCCTACGGCGGCGTCGGCGTGACGGCGGATTCGCGCGACGCGATGAAAAAAGCCCTCAAGGACGCCTTGGCCGAGAAGGAACGGTTCACGCTGATCGCGTGCCCGATCCCGCGCCAGAACTACGACGGCAGGATTTAAGTGTTAAAGATTACGCCGCCGCCGTCTTGCGCGACGGCAGGTCTTCGGTGAGCTTGCTCAAAGCCGCTGCCAGGTTGGCCTTGCCCTCGTAGCCGAAGCCCGGCAAATCGGGCACGGCCGTCATGCCGTTCGCGATCTCGAGGCCGTCGGTGAAGCCGCCGATCGGCTGGTGGATGGTGGGATAGGCTTCCGTGCCGCCGAGATTGAGCCCGGCGGTGACATGCAGCGACACCAGATGCCCGCCGTGCGGATAGAGGCGCGTGCGCGGGAAGCCGTGTTCTTCCATCATGGCGATGATCTTCGCGTAATGGCTCGGCCCGTAGGTCCAGGTCGGATCGAACAGGAAGTAGTCCTTCTCCGGGCGCATGCCGCCGTAAAGCAGCAGGTTGCGGCAGTCGGGCAGGGACATCAGGTTTTCGCCGGTCGCCATGCCGCCGCCGTAGGCGTCGCATACCTTGGCCATCAGTTGATAATCGAGCGAGGTGCCCGGGTCCTCGAACCAGCGCAGGTTGTAGGGCTCGATAGCCTTGGCGAACCGCACCGCGCTCGCAACGTCGAACGCCGAATTGGCATCCACCATCAGCCTGTCGTTCGGCTGCACCGCGAGTACCGCCTCGATGCGCTTGAGATCTTCTTCGAGCGATGCGCCGCCGACCTTCATCTTGATATATGTGAAGCCCGCGTCCTGATGGCCGCGTATCTCGTCCTGCAGCTCCTTCAAGCCCTTTCCGGCGGCGTAATAACCGCCGCCGACGTAAACCGGCACCCGGTCGCGCGGCGTGCCGCCGAAAACGGACGCGAAATACGCGGAGGCCGGTTTGCCGGCGATCTTGGCGCAGGCATCCCACAGCGCGATGTCGAGCCCGGCCATGGCAACGGCGCGATCGCCGTGTCCGCCGTCTTTTTCCTTTTTCATGACGACGGCCGAAACCTTGGCCGGATCGAAATTGTCGCCGGTCTCATTGAGCAGGCTCTCGGGATCGGCCTTCATGATGCGCGGGATCATGCGCTCGCGCCAGATCGACTCCTGGCTGTAACGCCCCAATGCGGCGAAGCCGTAGCCGACCACGGGCGCACCGTTGCGGATGACATCCGTGACAACGGCGCAGAGGCCGAGGGTCATGTCGGAGAAATCCATGGTCGCGTTGGAACGCTTCTCGCCGGTGTCGATGGTGGCGGCGCGGATGTCGGTGATGCGCATGACGGTCTCTCTATGGTTCGTTGTTACTCGACGGCGGTTTTGCGGGCGGACAGGTCTTCGGTGAGTTTGTTAAAGCCCGCCATGAGGTTCGCTTTGCCCTCGAAGCCGAAGCCGGGCAGCTCGGGCACGCTCGTGTAGCCGTCGGCGATTTCGAGCCCGTCGGTAAAGCCGCCGACCGGCTGGAAGCTCGTCGGGTAGGCTTCGGTGCCGCCGAGCCCGAGCCCGGCGGTGACGTGCAGCGACACCAGATGCCCGCCGTGCGGATACAGCCGCTCGCGCGACCAGCCTTCCTCTTTCATCATGGCGACGATGCGCATGTATTCGCTCGGCCCGTAGGTCCAGGACGGATCGAACAGGAAGAAATCCTTGTCCGGTCGCATGCCGGCGAAGCGCAATAAATTGCGGCAGTCGTGAAACGACATCAGGTCCTCGCCGGTTGCCATGCCGTGCGGATAGATGTCGCAAATTTCCGCCATCAGGCCGAAATCGAGGTTGGAGCCCGGGTCCTCGTACCAGCGCAGCTTGTAGGGCGCCATCGCCTTGGCGTAATCGAGCGCGCGTTCGTCGCCCAATCCGGCATTCGCATCGACCATCAGTTTGTCGTGCGGCTGCACCTCGAGCACGGCTTCGATGCGTTTGATATCTTCGTCCAACGGCGCGCCGCCGATCTTCATCTTGAGCATCGTGAAGCCGGCGTCGTGATGGCCGTGCATTTCGTCCTGCAATTCCTTCAGACCCTTGCCCGGCGAATAGTAACCGCCGCCGACGTAAACCGGCACTTTGCTGCGCACGGCGTTGCCGGTCGCCGCGGCGATGAACGCCGCCGCCGGCTGATCGGCGATCTTGGCGCAGGCGTCCCAGACGGCGATATCGATGCCCGCGACCGCGACGGCGCGGTCGCCGTGGCCGCCGTCCTTTTCATTGCGGGTCATCGCCGTCCAGATTTTCTTCGGGTCCAGGTTATCGCCGGCGTCGTTCAGGAGGCTTTCCGGATCGGTCTTCTTGATGCGCGGGATCAGCCGGTCGCGCCAGATCGGCTCCTGGCTGTAGCGCCCGAGGGCCGAAAAACCGTAGCCGACGACGGGGCGGCCGTCGCGGACCACGTCCGTCACCACGGCGCAAAGCCCGAGGGTCATCTCGGAGAAATCCATGATGGCGTTCGAGCGTTTTTCGCCTACGTCCAGGGTCAGCGTGCGGATATCGGTAATACGCATGGCTGGCGGCAACCTTCCGTTTGGATTAAAATCGGCCTGCTTGTTCCCGCGGGCAGGCCCCGTTTGCGGCTCCTTAAGGGCAGGCAAGACTTTAACCCCAGGACCGTTCCGATGAAACCCGTTTCCCGGCGCACGTGGCTCAAGCGAAGCGGTGCCGCCGCCGCCGTGACCCTCTCGGCGTCTCTGTCCGCGCCTTATGTGTCGCGCCTCGCGCACGCGGTGCCGGACACCGGCAAGGGCGACAATCTGTTTTCGCTCGGCGTCGCCTCGGGCGATCCGCTGCCGGACGGCGTGGTTCTGTGGACCCGGCTCGTCCCGAAACCCATGGAGGCCGGCGGCGGCATGCCGAAAAAACCGGTCGATGTTATTTGGGAGCTCTTCGCCGACGAGAAGGCGGGTACGCCCGTGCAACAGGGCACGGCGGTCGCGCATCCCGACTGGGGCCATTCGGTTCACGTCGACGTGCGCGGGCTCGCACCGTCGCGCCGGTACTGGTACCGCTTTCGTGTCGGCAACCGGGCGAGTGCGTTGGGGCAGACCCGCACCGCGCCGGCGCCGGGGAGCGCCTTAAGCCGTTTACGTTTCGCCTCGGCCTGCTGTCAGAAATACGAGGACGGCCACTACACCGCCTACAAGCACATGCGCGACGAGGATTTGGATTTCGTGCTGTTTCTCGGCGATTACATCTACGAAAAGGAAGCGAAGCTCGGCAAGCCGCGCGAACACGATCTGCCGACGGCTGAAACTCTCGATCAATACCGTGCCCGCTATGGGCTTTATAAGAGCGACGAGAACCTGCAGGCGGCGCACGCGGCGTTTCCTTGGATCGTCACCTGGGACGATCACGAGTTCGCCAACGATTACGCCGACGACTATGACACGCCGAACGGCGAGCGTTCGCCCGAGTTTCTGGCGCGCCGGGCGAACGCCTATAAGGCCTATTACGAACACATGCCCTTGCGCGCCGCGCAGAAACCGCAGGGCCCGCATCTGACGCTGTTCCGCCGTTTCGCGTTCGGCGATCTGGCGGCGCTTCACGTGCTCGATACCCGCCAGTACCGCACGCCCCAGCCGTGCGGCAACAAGACCCGCCCCGTGTGCGCGGACACCACCGATCCCGAACGGACGATCCTGGGCCGCGAGCAGAAAGCCTGGCTGTTTGCGGGTTTGGCGAACGCGAAAGCCAGCTGGACCGTGATCGCCCAGCAGGTGCCGATGATGCAGCGCAACAACCCGAAGGACGGCGTTGCGCGCTACAACATGGACAAGTGGGACGGCTACCGGGCGGACCGCAACGACCTGCTGCATTTTATCGGCGACAGGAACATCGCCGACGTGATCGCGTTGAGCGGCGACGTCCACACCAATTTCGCCGGCGACTTGAAATACGATTTCGACGACCCGGCTTCCAAGACCGTCGGCAGCGAGTTCATCGGCACCTCGATTGCCTCCAGAGGCGACGGCCACGACCTGTCGAAAAAGGGCCGCAAGTTCCTCAAGGACAACGCGCACTTGAAGTTCTACAACCGCCAGCGCGGCTATCTGCTGAACACGGTGACGGCGGCGTCCTGGCGGGCGGATTTCCGGGTGATGGATTTCATTACCAAGCCCGGCGCGCCGGTGAATACCCGCGCGTCCTTTATGGTCGAGGCGGGCAAGCCCGGCTTGAAGAAGCTGACGGGATAGATCGGCTCTCGATCAGCGTGCCGCGCGCGCCGAAACCTCATCCTTCGGCAGCATGAAGGCGACGGCGTTGGCGAGCAGCAGAATGCCGGCGGCAAGATAGAACACGCTCACGAGGCCGTACTTGTCGGCGAGCAGGCCGGCGACCAGCGGGCTCGCCACCTGCAGGAGCGTCTGCGTGGTAAACATCAAATTCGTGCCCGAGCCGCGCAGTTCGCTCGGCACGATGTCCATCATCCAACTCAGCATCACCGGGCGCAGGGCGTAGATCGAAAAGCCGACGATGCAGATGCCGATGACGAGGCTTGCCTCGTCGCGCAGCAGGGTCAGCGAGAGGATCGCGACGGTCGACAGGCCGAGCGCCCACATGGTCAGCGGGCGGCGGCCGTATTTATCCGACGCCATGCCGGCGGGCACGGAGGCGAGCGTGCCGCCGAGGTTCATCGCCGTTAAGGCGAGTCCGGCCATGCCGGCGGCCTGGGCCGGCGGCACGTTGAGGATTTCGGCGACGTAGAACGGAAAGAACAGGCGGATGCTGCCCTGCGCGGTCGAGCGCAGGCCCGCCATGATCGCGAGCCCGATAACGGCCTTGTTCTTCAATTGCCCGATCATGCCGTCGATGTAGGATTTGACGTCCATGCCGTCTTTTTCCTGTTGGGTCGCGCCGCCGTTGTCGCGCACGATCAGGTAGAAGACGAACGGCAGCGCCACCACCACCGGCCAGACGTTGATGAGCGCCGTCTCGCGCCAGGTGAACTGGAAGAAGAACCAGCCGGAGATCATGCCGCCGATGACGGTCGGCGCGAGGAAATCGGCGAAGCTCGAACACACGCTGTGAATGGAGAGAACGTAACCGCGGCGGTCGTCGTAGCGGGTCGCGAGGTAGGGGATTGCCGCGGGATGCCACAGCGAGTTGCCGACCGTGATCAGCGCGGCCGCCAGGGTGAACGTCCAAAAACCGGTGGCTAGGCTCATGACCACCATGGACACGCACAAAATCAGAAGGGCGACGATCTGGAAGCGTTCGCGCCGGCCCATGAGGTCGGTCAGCGGGCCGCTGACGAGATTGGTCACGAACCCGGCGGCGTAATAGACCGTGCCGAACAGGCCGACGTCGGTGTAATCGAGGCCGAATTCCTTCTTCACCAGCAGCATCAACACCGTCGGCACCATGTGCAGCCAGTGGGTCGCGCCGTGGGTCAGGCTGACCGTGAAAACGGTAATCTGGTCGCGCAGGGAGAGCGGTGTGAGCGTCGCGGCGTTGGCCATGGCTGTCCGGAAGGGGCTGATGAACGGTGTGAGGCGCAGCCTAGCCGGATTCGCCCCACTTGAAAACGGGTATCATCCGATAAAGGCTATGCGTCAGCCGAGCAGAAGTGCGCCGAGTTCGTCCAGGTTTTTCGCTTTTTCCAGGCTATTGACGGCGTTCATCAGGCCGTCCACCGAGGCGGGCGGCAGGATCGCGCCGGCGGTGCGGCGAAACTTGGTCCGGATTTCCTCGTCGCTCAACGGGTGCTGGAAGCTGCCGCGGCGTTGCTCGCGGCCGGTCTCCATTTCCGTGCCGTCCTTGAGCCGCGCGTGCACCCGCACCTTGTGGCGCTTGGTCGCGCCGCCCTTGTCCAACTCGGGATCGTGCACGATCTCGATCTTCTTCATGAAGTCGAGAATCTTCGGGTCCTTGATACGTTCGTCGGTGAACTGATCGATGAACACCTCGTCGTCGAGCAGCTTGAGCGAGGAGACAAAATAGCCGTTCATCTGCGCACCGACGATGCCGACCGGCTTGTATTCCCAGCCGACGTTGGTGAGCCCGGTCTTGGTCATGTGGATCGTGAGCTTGTCCAGGTTGTCGGCGGTGAGGCCGTCGCGCATCAGCTTGTCGATGCAGTCAATCGTGGTGTGCGAGCTGGCGCACGAGGAATACGCCTTGAAGCCGGTGTCGAGGATATGCCAGTGCTCGCTCAAGTCCTTGGTCAGCACCGACAGATCGGCGTTCTCGCTGAAGCTGCTCATGAATCCGCCGAACGGGGTTTCGATGGCTTCTTTTGATCCGGTGAAGCCCCGCTCCGCGAGGTAGCCCGAGATGACGCCCGATTGCGCCGCGCGTCCGGCGTGGAAGCGTTTCGCCATGGCGCCCTTGCGTGCGGAGTAAAGCCCGGCGGCTTGCGTCGCCGCCAAGCCGAGCGCGTCGGCGCAGGCCTCGCCGGCGAGCTGCAGCGCCTTGGCGGATGCGGCCGCCGCGGCGATGGAGCCGCCGGTACCGGTAATGTGAAAACCCTTCATCTTATGCTGGATCGAGGCGCAGATGCCGATGCGGATGCCGACCTCGTAGCCGGCGACGACCGCCGTGATCAGATCCTTGCCCGAGAGCTTGCGCGCCTCGCCGATGGCCAGCGCCGCCGGAATCGTCACCGAGCCCGGATGCAGGGAAGAAGAAACGTGAATGTCGTCGATCTCGAAGCCGTGCGCGGCGGTGCCGTTGGCCATGGCCGCTTCCGCCGGGCCGGTGCGCCGGCCATGCGCCCACAGGGTCGAGGGGCCGTCGCCGGAAAGTTCGCAGGCGACGTCGGCGGCGATGTCGCCCCACGGCTGGCGCGCGCCGTAGAGGCCGCAGCCGAACAGATCGAGCAGGCAGCGCTTGGCGTGCGCGACCGCCTCGGCAGGGATGGCCTCGAATGTGAGCGCTGCGACCCAGGCGCCGAGCTCGCGGGTCGCGGGCGGCGCAGTGCTCACGGCGTTTTCGCGTTGTAACTGGACGGCGGTATCCGGGCTCATGTGACGGCCTCCTGCAGCAGGGTGAATTTTTCGAGCGCTTTTTCGTCGATTGTAACACCGAAACCGGGGCCGTGGGGAGGCTCCGCGTGGCCGTCGACGATCTTGAAGTCACTTTCGCCGACCAGGGGATCAGGGCCGATCACGCCGAGACCGAAGATGAACTCGCCGGCCGGCATGCAGCGGTGCTTGGGCAGGCTCGCATAGAAATGCGCCGCCGCCGCGGCCTCGAGCTGGGATAGAACGGCGAGACCGCCGATGTTCACCAGCACGTTGGCGCCTTCCGCAATCGCCGCGATCTTCTTGGCGACGGATAAGCCGCCGAAGCGATAGAGCTTGAAGCACATCACGTCGCAGGCTTCCAGGCGCGCCAGCATATCGGCGTCGTGGATCGACATCAGGGCTTCGTCGGCCATGATCGGCACGCCGTCCGCGTTGCGCCGGATATGTGCCATCCCCTTGAAGTCGCGCCGCTCGATGGGCTGCTCCAGGTAATCGAGGCGCGGCTCCTTGGCGGCATGAAGCGCCTGGATGGTTTCGTGCACGTTCCAGGCGGTGTTGGGATCGAGGCCGAGCTTGCACTCCGGGCCGACGGCTTTGCGCACGCGGGCGAGATTGTCGACGTCATGGCGCCAACCTTGTTGCGAACCGGCCTTCAGGCACATCACGGACATGCCGAATTCTTCTTTTGCGCGCACGGCGTCGTCGACCATCTTCTGCGGGTCCTTGGCCATGCTGATCGACCATTCGAGCGGCAGCTTCTTTTGCGAAAGCCCGCCCAACAATTTGTAGACCGGGACTCCCAGCGCCTTGCCTTGGGCGTCGTGCAGGGCGAAATCGACCAGGGTGCGCACGACGGGATTATAGGGGAGCAGCATGTCGAACTCGGCGAAGATCGATTCGATATCGAAGATATCGCGGCCGATCAGCATCGGGCCGATGATCTCTTGAATCGCGCAGACCGCGCTCTTGTACGTATCCGGCATCGAATGGCCCGGCGTGGTCGGGCGCACGTGCCCGTATCCGATCACGCCGTCGGCGAAGATGCGCACCATCACCGGCTTGCCGAGCATCTGCCCCGAGGGGCCGGTATCGTACGCACCGTGCATGGTGGTGCGCTGCAGGCGGACGTTGTAATCGGTGACCCGGACTTCGACGCGATCTATGGGCATGGCGTGTCCTTTAAGCGTGACTGCAGCGGGCGAACAGCTTCTTGGCGTTGTCCCAGAACAGTTTGCGTTTGCGTTCCTCGGACATGTCCCAACCCATCA
>JAVJPD010000067.1:0-15916 GCA_040216475.1 Rhodospirillales bacterium | reverse complement strand
CTTCCGATCTCGGTCAGCGCGACCCGCAGGTGTTCTTCGAGCGGCTTGCCGAGCACCAGCGCCAGCAAAAGCGGCACCACCGGCATCTGCAGCCAGCGCATCACCAGGCCGAGTACGCCGAAGAAGAACATGACGAACACGTCGAAGAAGGAATTGTTGAGCGCGTAGCTGCCGATGACGCACAAAAGCGCGATCGAGGGCATCATGATCGTCTTCGGCATCGCCAGCACCTTGACGAGATAGCGGATGCCGGCGAGCGCGATCAGCAGGTTGAAGATGTTGGCCCAGAAGAACGAGAAGATGATGGTGTAGGCGAAGTCGGCGCGCTCGATGAACAAGAGCGGCCCCGGCGCGAGCCCGTGCACCAGCAACGCGCCGATCAGGATCGCGGTCACCGGATCGCCCGGAATCCCCAACGTCATCATCGGGATCAGGGCGCCGCCGGTGACGGCGTTGTTGGCGGCCTCGGGCGCGGCGATGCCTTCGACGGCGCCGGTGCCGAAGCGCTCGGGCGTCTTGCTCATCTTTTTGGCGTAATCGTAGCTGATGAAGGCGGCGATGGGGCCGCCGACGCCGGGCAGGATGCCGAGAAAGGCGCCGGTGAGCGAGCCCACGGCCACCGGCATGCGGATCGCCTTGAAATCGCCGCGCGTGGGCAGGACCGAGCCGAACCGGCCGGCGCGGCGTTTCGGCGGCGCGCTCATGGTCTTGAGGTTGTCGATCAGCTCGGGGATAGCGAACAGGCCGATCAGCGCGCTCAGGAAATGAAAGCCGGAGAGCATGTGTACGTTATCGAACGTGAAGCGCGCGGTGCCCATGACCGGGTCCTGGCCGACGGTGATGATCGCCAGGCCGATCACCGCCGACAGCAGCCCCTTTACCAGCGACGCGGCGGCGAAGCTGCAGATGATGGTGAGCCCGAATAATACGAGACTAAAGAGATCGGGCGCCTGGAACTTGAGCGCGATCTCGGCCAGCGCGGGCGCGATCAGATAGAGGCTCAGGAAGCTGAACAGGCCGCCGAAGAAGCTCGCGAAGATGGCGATGCCGAGCGCCCGGCCCGCCTCGCCGCGCGCCGCCAGGGGGTTGCCGTCGATCAGGGTGGCCGAGGCCGACGGCGTGCCGGGGATGTTGAGCAGAATCGCCGAAAAACTGCCGCCGACCATGCCGCCGACGTAAAGCCCGAGCAGCAGCGCCATCGAGAAGCTCGGGTCCAGGACGAACGTGATCGGCAGCACGATGATGATCCCCGAGCTGATGGTCATGCCCGGGATCATGCCGACGAACAGGCCGAGGAACGAACCGAGCGCGGTCGCCAGCAGGTTGATCGGCAGGCTCGATTGGGTGAAGCCTTGCAGGACGTCCGCGCTCATCCGCCGAGGATCTCCAGGGTGCCGCGCGGCAGGGGAATTTGAAACACGTGCCGGAACAGAAAGAACAGGCCGACGGGAATGCCGGCGGCGGCGAGCGTAAAGGGAATCGGGCGCAGGCCGCCGTAAACGAAGACGAGTCCGGCGAAGAACGGAATGCCGGCGGCGAGGAAACCGAGGAACGGCAGGGCGGCGAGATAGGCGGCGAAAATGCCGAGCATCGCGAACTGCCGGGACGTGACGAGGCGCTCCGTGGTTTCGTGCGCTTCCGCGCGCCGGCGCGCGATGCCCTGCCAGGTCAACGCGGCGGCCAGCGCCGACAAGGACAGCGCGATCAGGATCGGAAAAAACGACGGGCCGGGCACGCCTTCGATCGCGCGTACGGGCAATTGCAGGGACAGATAGCCGTAACCCAGCCCGATGGCGAGCAGGACGATCCCGGCGATGACGTTCTTGCGGCCCATGATGCGCGAGAGTCTCTTTATCTTATCCTATCGTTGCGTGAACGTGTCGTTACGTGAACGTGTCGTTGCGTGAACGTCGGGCCGACCCGCCCCGTTTCGGGACGGGCCGGCCGGGCGTCGTTACGGACGGTTACTTCTTCTTGCTTTTGGCGCCGAGCAGTCCGGCGCTTTTCATGATGCCGATCACGTTCTTGTCTTCCGCGCGCAGCATCTTGTCGAATCGATCGCCGGTCAGCGGCTCGATGGTGAAACCCGCTTTCTTCGAGAGCGCGCGGAACGGTTTCGATTCGGCCGCCGCGATCATGGCGCGGACGAGTTTTTGCTGGACGTCCGCCGGCGTGCCCTTCGGCACCGACAGGCTGCGGAAGAAATGCACCGTGGCCTTGTAGCCGAGTTCCTTCGCGGTCGGCACGTCGGGGATCACGCGGTTGCGCGAGTCCGCCGGAATCGCGAGCAGGCGGATCTTTTTCGCTTTTGCCAGCCGCACCGCCGCCGTCAGGGGCGCCACCATGGCGTCCGCCTCGCCCGAGAGCACGGTCGCGTTGCGCCGTTTGACGCCGACCGGCAGGTGAATCACCTTGCACTTGGCCGCGTTCATCAGCGCCAGCGCGCCGAGGTGCGTGGCGCTGCCGGTGCCCGAGTTGGCGATCTTCAGCTTGCCCGGGTTCTTGCGGCAGTCGGCGACGAAGTCCTTGAAGGTCTTCCATTTCGCGTTGCCCTTCACCGCGAACGGCAGCGGCTGAAACTCGACTTGGCCGATATGATCCATCGCGTCGTGTTTGAACGGCACGTTGCCGATGTTGGTCGCGGTCAGGACCGAGGTCGAACTCCAGGCGACGGTGTAGCCGTCGGGCTTGGCGTTCTTCAGATACGTGTACGTTTTCGCGCCGCCCGCGCCGGGCTTGTTGATCGGCACGAATTGGATGCCGAGGATCTTGCCCATTTCCTTGGCGAGCAGGCGGCCTTCGATGTCGGCACCGCCGCCGGCACCGAACGGAATGATGAACTCGATGGGTTTGGCGGGCCAGTCGGCGGCGTGCGCGGCCGGAATGAAAGAGGGGCTGAACGAGAACGCCAGGGCGGCCAAGCCGAGGCCGAACAGTCGTGTCGGATGGTATGTCATCGGTGTCTCCCTTGCAGAATTGGTCGTTTCGATGTGAAGCCTGTTTGTTATCGTTGTTGGTTGTCTTGTTTTGTTTTTTAGGTTCGTTAGATCGTCGTTTGCGCGCCGATGGCCTCGACGGCGATGCGCGCGATTTCCTGATCGGCTTCCCAGTTGCCGCCCGAGACGCCGATGCCGCCGACGCATTCGCCCTCGAAGATCACCGGCATGCCGCCCTCCATGGCGGTCCAGCGCTCGGGCCCGGCGGCGAGGGCCAGGCCGACGGCGTGCAGGGTGTCGAGATCCTGGGCGACGGCGCCCTTGCTCGTGGTCGGGCGCTTGTTGGAGGACGCGCACACCGCCTTGGTCATCGAGGAATGGACCGTATGGAAGCGTCCGCCGTCCATGCGCTCGACGAGAATGGGATGCCCGCCGCCGTCGACGATCACGACCGTGACGGCGACGCCGTGCTCGCCGGCTTTCTTCAGGGCCGCCGCCATCATCTTTTTGGCGCCGGCGTTGGTCAGGCGGTGGGTTTTGGCGAACGCCATGTCTCCTCCCGTTTTGATTGTTGTTGTTGATGAAACTATAAGGTTTCCAACAAGCCGCGAAAAGGCTTGTTTCCTCTGAAACATGAGGGCGTTGCCGCGCGAAGACCATTCTTGTTATTGGTTCGGCAAAGCCGTTGATGGAACGCCCGTCAGTTTGTACAACGGCCTTCAACGAATAGGCGTTCAACAACCGGAAGGCGATCATGACCAAAGCGATCCGAATTCACCAGCACGGCGGCCCCGAGGTGCTCACATGGGAAGACGTCGACGTCGGCACGCCGGGCGAGGGCGAGGCCCGCGTCCGGCACACGGCCATCGGCCTCAACTTTCTCGACGTCTATCAGCGCATGGGCGGCCACGGCGCGCCCGCCTTGCCGGCGGTGCTCGGCACCGAGGGCATCGGCGTGGTCGAGGAAATCGGTCCGGGCGTGAGTGAGGTCAAGGTGGGCGACCGGGTCGGCTACGCGCCGCGCGCGGGCGCGTATTCGCAAGAACGCCTCATTGCCGCCGACCGGTTGGTGCCCATTCCCAAAGGCATCGACGATCGCACGGCCGCGGGCGCGCTGATGAAGGGGATCACGGCGGAATATCTCATCCGGCGGTGTTATCAAGTGAAAAAAGGCGAGACCATCGTCGCCTATGCCGCCGCCGGCGGCGTCGGCTCGATTCTGTGCCAATGGGCGACGCATTTGGGCGCGAGCGTGATCGGCATCGTCGGCTCGGATGAAAAAGCCAAGATCGCTCGTGATAATGGGTGTTCGCACACGATCAACTATTCGAAGGAGAAAATTTCCGAGCGCGTGCGCGAGATCACGGGCGGCGCGGGCGTGCCGGTGGTGTTCGATTCGATCGGCGGCGCGACCTTCAAGGATTCCCTCGATTGCCTGGCGCCGCGCGGCTACATGGTCAGCTACGGCAATGCGTCGGGTCCGGTCGATCCGGTGCCGCTCGGCGATCTCACCTCGCGCGGCTCGCTTTATCTCACGCGCCCGACCATGGGCACCTACTGCGTGAAGCGCGAAGACATCCTCGCGGGATCGAAGGCGCTGTTCGACGTGATCGAGGCGGGTCACGTAAAGATCAGTGTCGGGCGGACCTATCCTTTGGCCGAGACCGCCCAGGCGCACCGCGATCTGGAAGCGCGCAAGACCACGGGCTCGACGGTGCTGCTGCCGTAAGCGGAAAAAACGAACCGCCGATCAGCGGATCAGCCGCTCGAGGGCGTCCGCGCCGAGGCCGGTCTTGGCGTAATGCTCCTTGGTGCGCTCAAGCCGGGTGAACACGTCCTCGAAGCCGGTCTGCTTGCCGGTCTCGTCGACCATGATCAGCGGGCCGAAGTTGTGAAACAATGTTTTCATGAAGCCCGGCTCGGGCTTGACGATGAGCGTGTGGGTCTCGCCGGCGGGCTCGTACACCATGGTGCCCGGCTTCGCCGTCCAGTCGTGTTCGAGATAGCCCCAGCAGCCCTCCAGCGTGTAGCCGGTCACCGGCGCGGGGTGGCGGTGACGGCCGATCACGCCTTGCTTGCTCGCCTTGGTGATGTTGACCCAGGAGCCTTGCGTCACGTTGAACAGCAGCGGGCGGAACCAGACGTTGTCGCCGCGCGGCACCCAATAGCGTTCGTCGTCGTCGGCCGTGTGGGTGACGAGCTCGCGCTTGGCCTCCGGCGGCAGCTCGATATGAAGCGCGAGCGCGATGGGGTCGGGCGTTGCCATGATGTCCTCCCGGCGTTTTTTTCGGCTTTTATGCGGCAAGCTTAGCCGGAACGGCGCGGCCGGGCCAGGGGGGGCGTGACGGCGAGCCGCTCGCATGGCGTTCGGGAATATCCAGGGTGCATTTTCATGTTTCGTCATGCCCCGCCGTCGCGCGGGGCATCCAGGACACCTTCTGGATTGCCCGGGCCTCGGGGGTAAAGGGGGTGCCCCCCTCAACCCCCGGCCGGGCAATGACGAATGAGAATAACGGCATCAGCCCTCGAACCGCATTCGATGGCTAAAATAGAATGAGAAACGGTTCCCTTCCGCGCGTATTGACCGGCGGACGTCCATGACTATGATGGGCGCGCCTGTAAACGGCGGTGTGCCCCTGTGGCGGAATTGGTAGACGCGCTGGATTCAAAATCCAGTTCTCGCAAGGGAGTGGGAGTTCGACTCTCCCCGGGGGCACCATCATCCCGAAAAAAATTTACGAGCCGCCGCCGCTGGCGCAACTCACGCAGAGCGCCGCCGTCGGATACGCCTTGAGGCGCGGCTCCGGGATCGGCTCGTCGCATTTGGTGCAGATGCCGTAGGTGCCGTCCTCGATGCGCGCGAGCGTCGCCTTGATGCCGTCGATCTCGTGCAGGGCGGCGCGTTCCAGGCTTTCGGTAACCTGATCGCCTTCCATTTCCATGGCCTGCTCCTCCGAATCCTGGCTGACCGGCTCGCGCAGCGAGCCTTCGAGCTCGTCGGCTTTCTCGATGAGCGCCTTCAGTTTCGCTTCCAGGTCTTTCTTGATCGCGTCGATATTCATGGCCACGGTCGGTCTCCACTCTTCGAAGGCTGTTGAAACGGTTCGAAATCTTACGGCATAGAGCACCGCTTTGCCAATGCGGCGTCGGGAGCGGTCTCCATTCGGGGGGTGTTTTATCCGGGCCGGTTATGCCGCCTCAGGCCGCCTCATGCGGCCCGTGCGGCGGCGATGATGGGCTCGCCCTTGATCTGGGTGCGCCACATCACGCGCGGCTGCGAGTCGTCGATGGCCTTGCGGTGATGCAGCGCGCAGCGGTTGTCCCACAGGATCGCGTCGCCGGCCTGCCATTCGTGGGTCCAGGCGAACGTCCATTGGGTCGCGTGCGCCCACAGTTTTTCGAGCAGCGCCTGGCTCTCTTCGTACGGCATGCCGAGGATGTAGTTGCCGGGCGGCGTGCGGCGGCGGCCGAGATAAAGCGCCTTGCGCCCCGAGGCCGGATGGACGCGCACCAACGGGTGCGTCGGGCCGGTGACCTCTTCCCACGTCGCCGGCAGTTTCGCCGACGGGCGCACCACGCCGGCGGAATTACGGCTACAATCGTGGACCTGGCTCTTGCCCTCGATGGCCCGCTTGAGATCGTCCGACAGGGTCTCGTAGGCGAGATACTGATTGCTGAACGAGGTTTCGCCGCCGCCGTCGACGGGCACTTGCAGGGCGTAGAGCAGGCTGCCGGCGGGCGGCACCTCGACGTAGGAATTGTCCGAGTGCCAGTCGACTTCGAGGCTGCCGAGGCCGTCGTTCTTCTGCACCGGTTTGCCCTCGGGGCCGATGTTGGTGACCATGGTGATTTCCGGCAGGCGCGACATGTGATAGCTGCCCGGCGCGTGACCGCCGGCTTCGTAGAATTTGCGCGACCCGGCGACCTGCACGCCGCCGAACACCTTGGACGCCTCGACCAGTTGATCGTCGCTCAAGGTCTGGCCGCGGAACTGCAGGATCAGATGATCCGCCCAGGCCCGGCGCAGGGCATCCTGCACGTCGCCGGGGATGGCTTGCGCGAGATCGATGCCGCGCACCTCGGCGCCGAGGGCGGCGCCGGTCGGGGTGATCGTCAAGGATTCGAGCGTGTTCGCCATATCGGCCTCCCATGAATTTTTTTAGTGAGCGGGTATACTACAAGATCGGATTGTCGGCATCCAGCCCGAGGGCGACCCGACCCGCCGCCGCGCAGGCCATGTCCATGCTGAAAGCGATATGGGCCTGAACCGCGTGCACGTCGCGGAAGGCGCGTTGCATCGGGTTGTGATTGTAAAGTCCGGAGCCGCCGGCGATGCCGAACAGCATGTCGATCGCCTGCACGCAGAACTGCACCGAGAGCGCGCCGTCGCGCCGCCAGTTGAGCTTGGTTTGCATGTCCGGCACCGCGCCCCGTTCGGCGAGCGCCATGCCGTCATCGCAGGGCTTTCGCATCAGCATGCCCGCCGTGTCGATCAGGGCTCCCGCATGGGCGATCTTGATCTGAATGCTTTGCAGGTCGGCGATCTTGGCCTGGTTGTATTTCGCGACCCGGCTGCGGGTGTTGCCCGCGCAGTCTTCATACGCGCCGATGGCGGCACCCAAAGCGGTGCCCGACAGGATGAACGGAAACAGCGCCATCACCGGCACCTGATAGAGCGGGGCGGGATTCACGGCGCTGCCCGGCGTCGGCCCGCCCTTGATGTCGTGCGCGGATAATGAGCGATGCTCGGGAATGAAAACATCCTGTGCCGAGACGTCCTTGCTGCCGGTGCCGCGCAGGCCGGCGGCGTGCCAGGTGTCGATGATCTCGTATTGCGAACGGTGCAGCAGAAAAATCCGATGCTCGGGCGCCTGGCCTTTCTCAGTGGGTTCGACCATGCCGCACAGCATGTTCCAATCGCAGCAGTCGACGCCGCTCGAGAACGGCCAGCGCCCGCTCACCCGGTAGCCGCCCTCGACGCGCGCGGCCTTGCCGGCGGGAAACACGAACGACGAGGCGATCAGGGCGTCGGTGGCCTCGTTCCACACGTCGTTTTGCGCCTGCTCGGGGAACATGGCGAGGTTCCAGTGATGGCAACCGACGTTGGTCAGCACCCAGGAGCTCGACGGGCAGCCGCGCGCGATCTCGGCGCCGAGATCGACCAGGATGCCGTAATCCAGTTCGGCGCCGCCGACCCGCGCCGGCTGCACCATGCGCCACAGGCCGGTGTCGTGAAAATCCTTGATGGTGTCGTCCGGGATGCGGCGCAGCTCCTCGGTTTTGGGCGCGCGCTCGCGCAGCACCGGCACCAGGTCGCGGGCCCGGCCCATCAGCTCCTCGCGGCTGAGGCTGTTCGGCATCATCCCTTGACGTCCTTCGCTTCGCCGGCGGGAAAATCGATCTCGACGACGATGCCGTTCGGGTCCTTGACGAAGATCTGATGGGTGCCGTCCTCGGGCACCGTGCGCCGGCTCATCTCGATGCCGCCCTTCTCGAAGCGTTCGACGAACTCGTCCACTCCGGTCGCGTTGAAGGCGATGTGATCGAACGGCCCGGTGCTTGAGGAGGTGTCGCCGACCCGCTGATCGGAATAGTATTTCTCATCCACCCCGGCGCGGAAATTCGCCATGTGCACCACCGCCGTGTCGCCGATGTAAAGCCAATGCCCCGGGAACGGAAACGGCGGGCGCCAGCCGTCGGTCATGCCGAGGTAGGTCTCGTAGAAATTTTTGGTCTTTTCCAGATCGTCGGTGCGGATCAGGAAATGCCCTAAATTGGTCAGCGGCATCGTGCCCTCCGGGAAACGGGTCTCGAACGTGCCCGGAGTTTAACGGTTACGGGTGAACCCCGCCAAGGGGCAATCCGGCCCCCGGCGCGGCGGGCATCGGTCGCGCCCGCCGACCCTGAAACGGTCCGCCGCGGAACGGCAAGGCGGTTAAAGGTCGTCCTCGGCGGAAATCTGGCGCCGGGTGGCAAGGCGGATGAGTTGCGGCAGAAACAGCGAGAGTATCGACATCACAAACAGGACGGCGACGATCGGCCGTTCGATGACCTCGATGAAGTTGCCTTGCGTCATCAGCATCGACTGGCGGAAGGCATTCTCCATGTTGTCGCCGAGTATCGTGCCGAGGATGATCGGCGCCAGCGGGTACTCGTACTTCCGGAAGTAATAGCCGATGGCGCCGAGCGCACACATGAACAAGAGGTCCATGATGGCATTATTGGCGCTGAACACGCCGGTCGCGGCGATGACGACGATGCCGGGCAGCAGCCAGCGCATCGGCAGGTAGAGGATTCGCACGAACGCGCCGATCATCGGCAGGTTGAAGATCAGCAGCATGACGTTGCCGATATAAAGCGCCGCGATCAGGCCCCAGACGATATCGGGCCGTTGCATGAACAGCATCGGTCCCGGCTGGACGTCGATGATCAGAAAGGCGCCGAGCATCACGGCCGTGGTGGCGGAGCCGGGAATGCCGAGCGCGAGCATCGGCACCATGGCGCCGGCGCTGGCGGCATTGTTGGCCGATTCCGGTCCGGCGACGCCCTGGATCATGCCGGTGCCGAATTTTTCCGGGGTCTTGGAGACCTGCACCTCGACGGAATAGGAAATGAAGGCCGCGATGCCCGCGCCCGCGCCGGGCAGGACGCCGATGAAGAAGCCGATCAGGCCGCCGCGCACGATGGCGCTGACGCTTTGCGTGATTTCCTTCAGGGAAATGAAGATCCGGTGTTTGATGACCTCGGGTTTGATGCCCTTGCGGATGGCGCGGGCGTTGATGATCACCTCCGAAATGGCGAACAGGCCGAGGGGCACGGCGAGGAACGTGATGCCCTCCTGAAGATCGGAAATGCCGAACACGAAACGGCGCGCGCCCATCAGGTCGGTGCCGACGGTCGAAATCATCAGCCCGACCGTCATGGCGATCAAGGCCTTCGGCAGGGATTTGCCGGCAAGCGAGCACACCGCGGTGAGGCCGAAGACATAGAGCGCGAAATATTCCGGCGCGCTGAATCGCAAGGCGAAATCGGCCAGGAACGGCGCCAGGATCATCAAGCCGACGACCGCGATCGTGCCGGCGATATAGGAGCCGATGGCGGCGATGCAGAGCGCCGGCCCGGCCCGGCCCTGCTTGGCCATCTGATGGCCGTCGAGACACGCGACCACGGCCGACGTGTCGCCCGGTACGTTCAACAGGATCGAGGCGGTGGAGCCGCCGTACATCACGCCGGTGTAGGCGGCGGCCAGCATGATGATCGAGCCGACCGGATCGAGCTTGAAGATGATCGGCAGCATGAGCGCCAGCGCGCCGGCGGAGCCGACGCCGGGCAGAACGCCGATGATGGTGCCCATCAAGGCGCCGGCGAAGGAGTACAGGAGGTTCATCGGCGTCAGTGCGACGTCGAAGCCCATTGCTAAACTTTCGAAGATTCCCGGCATGGCCGTTACTCGCCCCTGATCATGAGCCAGAAGTCCCCGGTCGAAAAATTAATATCGAGGAACATTACGAAAAACGCGTAGCAGAAGCCTGTCATGCCGATGCCGACCAGGGCCGAAACCCACCAGGTTCGTTCGCCGAGGAATTTGACCGCGACGGTCATAAACAGGAACGTCGCGATGGGGTAGGACAGGAGATCGAGGAGAAAGACGTAGGCGATGCTCATGAAGAGGATCGCGACGCCTTTGACCTCGCCGATAAAGCCCTCGCATTTTTCGTAGGTTCCGCCTTTGCCGCGGAAAACGTCGAAAAAGAAGAAACCGATCATGATCAGCCCGAACGCCGCCAAAAGTTCGGGAAAGGTTCCCGGTCCGATTTTGTCCTGGAAGTGCGTTCTCGAAAGGGTGCTGGCTTCCCAGGCGTAGAAAACGAAGATGACCGCCAGGATGGTGGCGATCATGCGGTCGCCTTGGAACAGTAACTGCTTAAGACGGTGTCCCACGATTAAACTCCCCTCGGGCTTGTTCGTCGATGTTCATGTAACTCGGATCGCCCATGCCGGCCGACCCTCGGATTGTTAGAACCCCGCCGGGCAGGAAAGCCCGGCGGGGACGGGTGAATCAATCGTTTCGCATTCTCCTGATTCTACTACTGCTACTTCTTCTTCTTCTTTCCGATCAGGTTGAACTGCTTG
This sequence comes from Rhodospirillales bacterium, assembly GCA_040216475.1. GTDB lineage: Bacteria > Pseudomonadota > Alphaproteobacteria > Rhodospirillales > CALINB01 > CALINB01. Next base: position 4,847 of record JAVJPD010000067.1, on the reverse strand, counting down.
CCGAGCGCCATGTAGGCGTCGTGTTCTTCTTTCAGGTATTTTTTAAGGTCGTCTCCGGCAACCCAAACGGCCGCAAGGTTGTTGGCGGAAACGTACTTCTGGAAGCCCGCGGACTTGCGCACCTTATCGAGGGCGTCGATCCAGAACTTCGCGGCTTCCGGGTCGACCTTCCCGCCCATCCAGGCGCCGCGGTATTGCTTGAGAACCTGGAAGTCGTAGCCGGCTTCCTTATACGTGGGAACGTTCGGGAATTCGCCGAGTTTTTCCGACGCCGCCACGATGCGCATCTTGCCGGCCCGGACGAACTGCAGCAACTGCGCCGGGTTTTCCATCGCGAAATCGACGTGCCCGCCGAGCAATTGAATGACGCCCTGATCTTCGAACGGCGTGTAGGTCATTTTGCAGCCGGTTTTCTGCTGCAGCATGATGCCGTTCAACGAGGACGTGTTGCCGAAGTCGCCGCCGCCGTGGATGACCTTGCCCGGTTCCTTGCAGGCCTTGTCGATAATGTCTTTCATTGTTTTGTAGGGCGAATTGGCATTCACGGTCATCAGGTTCGGCGTTACGACCAGGTTCGCCAGCGGCGTGAAATGCCAGGGGCGGGTTTCCTGCTCGGCCAGAATCGGGTTGTTGATCTGCGACGGCGTGATGATCTGCCACATGTGGTTGTTTTCGGCGTTCTTGATGCGCACGTGCCGGCGTGCCCTATCGCCGCGCGCACCGCTGATGGTCAGAACCTTCGCGCCGGTCTTGGTCAATTTGTCGAGTTCTTTCTCGATCGCCTTGGCGAATGCGTACGTCGAGGAAGTCGTGCGGACGTGCGTCACGATTTCGAGCTCTTTCGTCGGTTTCCACGCCGCCTCCGCGGCAACGGCGCCGAACAGAGCCAGCGAAGCTACGCCGGTGATACCGTATTTCAGCGTTTTATCGATCATGGATATGGTTCCTCCCATTAAGTGTTCGTTGAAACGAGACAAGGCCGGGTGCCGGGACGCTCCCTCAAGGCGCGATTGCCGAAAAGTCGGCCGAGTCCCGGCAGGCGCGCCGGGCGCGGGCGGTTTTCGGAAAAAGGCGGACGGATCGTTCGAGGCCTCCCAACCCGTTGTTATATTGTAAAAAGTCGGTTCACTTGGTGAACTCACGGTTTCATCCCAACGCTACCCATTGTCATGCTTGGGTGCAAGCGGAAATCCCTCGTCGTTTCGTTGCATAAACCGTTTTGAAACAGATCGTTCCGTCAGAACGGTTATCGAGAATCCGCCGGTCCGTGACGTGTTTTCGCACGCCGCACGCGGTCGCGGGGAATGGCGCGGAGACACATGGAAAAAAGACAAAGGCGCCCGTGCGGCGGCATTATCGTTTAGCGGTGTTTTTCGCGATAAAAGCGTCGGCGACGGTCGCGCCGGAAGGCGAGACGATCACCGGATTGAGATCGGCCTCCTCGATGCGGTCCTTGAGATCGATGCCGAGTTGCGCGAGCTTCACGAGGATATCGGCGAGCGCATCGATATCGGCCGGCGCTTGCCCGCGCACGCCGCCCAAGACCGGCGCGCCCTTGAGCGATAAGATCAGATCGCGCGCGTCTTGTCGTGACAGCGGCGCCGGCGCGAAGGCGGCGTCCTTGAGCACTTCGATGAAGATGCCGCCCAATCCCACCATCACCAAGGGGCCGAAATCGGGATCGTTGATCAGCCCGGCGGTCATTTCCACGCCCGCCGGAACCATTTGCTCGATCAGCACGCCGTCGACGGTTGCCTTGGGCGCGTTCTTCTTGACGTTCGCCGTGATCGTTTCGAATGCGCGCGCGGCCGCGTCGGCGTCGCCCACGTTCAGCACCACGCCGCCGGCTTCGGTCTTGTGCGCGATATCGGCGGACAGCACCTTCATCGCGCAGGGAAAGCCGACCTGCCCGGCAATTTTGCGCGCCTCGCCGCTCGATGCCGCCACCGCCGTCTTGGGCAGGGCGATATCGTACAGCCTCAGCAGGTCTTTCGATTGCTGCTCGTTCAGCCGCTTGCCCGCCTTGCCGAGGAACGCCTGCGCTTTCGCCGCGTTCGGCCCCGGCGCGGCGGCGGCGGGCGGATGGCCGCGCCAGCGCTTTTGAAACGCCGCGTAATCGCAAAGCGCCTTGAGGGCATGGGCGCAGCCCGGCTGGCTGGTGTAGCAGGGAAAGCCGTTTTGCGTGAGCAGCTCGACGTTGCTCGGATCGGGCTCGGTGTAGCTGTAGACCAGGACCGGCTTGCCTTTCTTGGCGTGCTCGATGATCTCCGGGCTTTGCCGCTCGAGTTGGCCCCGGTCGGTGAAGTTCTGCACCAGCAGCGCGATATCGACCTCGGGTGCATCGACGAGAATACCGATCGACTGCCCGACGAAGGTTTTATCGCCGCGCATGTAATTGGCCTGGGCGGTCAGATCGATCGGATTTTGCGCCGAGCCGAAATAGGGAATGACCTCGGCGACCTTTTTCTGCGTCTCTTCGCTGAGCTCGACCACGTCGATGCCGGCGTCCTCGAATTCGTCGCTCAGCCACACCGCGTTGCCGCCCGAGACGGTCGAAATCGCCACCCGGTTGCCGCTCGGGAGCGGCGCCGAGGTCAGCGCGGCGGCCATGTTCAGCATTTCGTCGGGATTGTTCGCGCGCAGCACGCCGTAACGCTTGAAAACGGCGTCATAAGCCGTGTCGTCGCCCGCGAGATGAGCGGTATGCGAGAGCGTCGCGCGCTTGCCGGCGGCGGAACGCCCGACCTTGCCGACGATGAGCGGAATGCCCGCATCGGCGGCCTTGGCGGCGACGGCGGGGAAACGCCGCGGGTCCTTGAGGCCCTCGATGAACAGGATGATCGCGCCGACGTTCCCGCGCTCGATGAGGTAATCGGTCAGTTCCAGGCAGTCGAGATCGATTTCGTTGCCGGTGCTGAGGATGTGAGAGAACTCGAGGCCGAGGCTCTTGCGCCCCTTGAGCAGCGAAAAGCCGAGGCCGCTGCTTTGCGAGACGATCGCGGTGTGCTTGAATTTCGACTCTTTGCGCAGGCGAATGCCGGAAACGACCCGGCTGAAGGTGAGCGCCATCGGATCGGCGATGTTGAAGAAACCCTGGATGTTCGGCCCGGCGACCCGAATCGGATAGCGCGCGATGATGTCGGTGGCCTTGGCGTTGATCTCGCGGCCCTGTTCGCCGCCTTCGGCGAAGCCCGAGGCGAGGATGATGGCGTTGGGGCAGCCTTTTTTCGCGCATTCTTCGAGCGCCGCCGGAACCCGTTCGGGCGGAATGACGATGACCGCGACGTCGACCGGCTCGGGCAGGGACTCGATGGACGGATAAACCTTCAGCCCGAGGATTTCCTCGTGGCTCGGGTTGATGGGATAAATTTTCCCCGCGTAGCCGCTGTTGATCAGATTGCCGAGCGCGCGTCCGCGCACCGACGTCGCCTCGGGCGACGCGCCCACGACGGCGACGCTTTTCGGCTTGAAAAACGAATCGAGCGGATGAGCGGTTGATTTTGTCGCGGCCATGATCGCTCCGTTACGACGCCGTGATTAACGGCCACAGGCCGTCGCCGCCTTCGCGCATCGCCATGGTGCCGAGCCGGAGCGCCCAATCGGCGTCGGTGCCGAATTCGTCGCGCCACGCCCACAGCCGCCGGGTCAACTGATGCAGAGGATGCTCATACGTGAAGCCCATGGCGCCGTGGACTTGATGGGCGATGGTCGCGCCCTGGCTCGCCGCTTCGCCCGAGCGGATTTTCGCCGCCGCGATCTGGAAGGCGCCGGAGTCCCGTTCGGCCGCCTCGACGGCGGCGTCGGCGGCGGCGCCCGCGGCGGCGGCTTCGCCCGCGAGCACGGCAAGCTCCTGCTGGATCGCCTGGAACTTGGCGATGGGGCGGCCGAATTGTTGCCGTTCGAGCGCGTAGGAAACCGACATTTCGAGCACGTGTTCGAGCGCGCCGGCGATCAACGCGGCCCGGCTGAGCGCGCCGAGGTTGAGAAGGGCGTCTTCTCCGAGATCGTTCGGCATCGGGCGCACGGCGCTGTCGGTCAGCAGCGCTTTGTCGAGCACGATCGTGTCGCGCGGTTCGCCCGCGATGTTGGCGCCGTTTTCGACGGTGATGACGGTTTTCGGAATAACGACGAGATGGCGGCTTCGGTTGTCGGCGGCGGCGGCGACGATGGTATCGGCGCGCCGTCCCCACGGGACATTATATAAGGTGCCGCTCGCCGACCAGTTCGAGCCGGTACGCGTGAGGGAAAGCGGTTGCGTCTCGATGGCGGTCGCGAACGAGATCGGCCCGGTGGGCGGCGCGCCGCCGCCGCGGCTCAAGAGCCAGCCGGCGATCAGGGTCTCGGGCAGCGGTACGGGCGCGGCATAGCGTCCGGCGAGGCGCACCAGAGCCATCGCATCGCCGAATTCCGCGCCGGCGCCGTCATGGGCCTCGGCGACGGCCGCGCGGGTCAGCCCGGCGGCTTCCATCTCGTGCCACAAGCCTTCCGGCCACGCGCCTTTCTCGACCTCGTCGATCATGGCCTTGCCGGTGTGATCGGCGAACAGGCGGCTCGCCTGATCGATCAGGATCGTGTGCATCTCGTCACTCATCGGAGCCCTCTCATCGCAGGCCGAGCCCCCGGGCGATGATGCCGCGCAGGATTTCCTGGGTGCCGCCGCGAATGGTGAGTGCCGGCGCCAGGCCGGTGGCGAGCGCGAGGATGGATTCGAAGCGGTCGCGCTCCTGTGGCGATCCGGCGGGGCGCAGCAGGCGCGCGACCTCGGGAACGCGTTTTTCGAAATTGGTGCCGATGTCCTTCACCAGCGAGGCCTCGATCGCGGGGGTTTCGCCGGCCTGCAGCATCCC
>JAVJPD010000066.1:0-2444 GCA_040216475.1 Rhodospirillales bacterium | reverse complement strand
CTCGAACGTTTTGACGGCTTGACTGACGGACGCCAATAACGGCTTGAGACTCGAATTGGATAGTTCGCTGACCTCTCCCGCCACTTCCGAGATCACCGCGAAGATATTAGCGCTTTCTTTCGAAGGCACTTTATCGCCCGGCTTGAGAACGGTTGTACTGATGCCCGAACGGATGCTGAGGACAACCGGCGCCAACAATCCCGACGAAACGATTTGCGCCGTGCTATCGACGGGGATTTTCCAGCCTTCCTGCACCTCGAACGCGACCTTGAAGCGAATTTTTTCCTTGCCGATCAACGGTTGAATTTCCTCGACCTGACCGATCTGGTAACCCTCGAACATGATCTGCGTGCCGAATTTCACGCCTTCGACGTTCTTGTATATCGCGTAGTACGAATCCGTCGCCCCCGTCCGCCCGCTCAAGAGCGCGACAGCGATCACCAGCCCCGCCAAGGCCGCCGCAACGAAGCCCCCAACAGCAACATAATTCAATTGATTGTTTCTCATAACGTTGCATCTCCGTTGATTTCTATACCGGTCAGCCGGTTCAAATAGGCGTCCGGATCGTGCATCTCGTCGTCAGGGCGACGGTTGAGAAGATTTTGAATTCGTTCGTTCGGATGATTGCGCAACTCCTCCACGGTGCCGATAAATAAAATTTCCCCCTTATCGAGAACCGTAACCCGGTCGGCGATCTTAAACGTGCTTTCGAGTTCGTGTGTCACGACGACGATCGTCATCCCCAGTGCATCCCGCAATTTAAGGATGAGTTCGTCAAGCGAAGAAGAAACGACGGGGTCGAGCCCCGCTGAAGGTTCATCCATATACAGGATTTTAGGGTCCATGATGATCGCCCGGGCAACGGCCGCGCGCTTGATCATGCCACCGGAAAGCTCCGAAGGCATCAAGTTCTCGAACCCGGCAAGATTGACGAGTTCAAGCTTGAGGCGTGTCATGATCTGCATGGTGGCGGGATCGAGCTGCGTATGCTCCTGCAACGGCAGCATGATGTTCTCGCCGACACTCATCGAGCTGAACAAAGCGCCGCCCTGAAAGGCAACGCCCAGCCTCTTCCTTAGGTTGTAAAGCTCGTGGGATGTCATTTTTCCGACATCCTGATCCAGGATTTTAACCATCCCGGCGTGAGGCCGCTCGAGGATCATCAATTGCCGCAGCAACGTACTTTTTCCGGAGCCGCTCCCGCCCATGATGACCATGATCTCACCATTACGAACCTGCATGCTGACGTTCTTCAGAATCATGCGGTTGCCGTAATACATCACGAGGTCATCGACCTCGATCACGGTTTGTTCGTTATTTGAGGACGATGCGGTCATATCCGGGTAGCGATGAAAGCAAAGACCATGTCGGTAAAAACGATCGCCGAGATCGATTGAACGACGGAACGGGTGGTAACGCGGCCGACGCCTTCCGCGCCGCCGGTAACGGATGCACCGTTAATAACACCGATAAGGGCTATAAGCACCGCAAAAATCACGCTTTTACCCAGCCCATGCATGAGATCGTCCATCGAGAGAATATCGATGGCTTCCTTGGTATATGCCGCCAGGCTGATCCCGAGATCGGCCTGCACGTAAAGGCCGGCGGCGAAAAGCCCGACATACATGCTCAGCAACGACAGCGCCGGAACCATAACCAACATGGCCAGCAACGCCGGCGCGACAAGATAGCGCACCGGGTTGATCCCCATGACGTTCAAGGCATCGATTTCCTGGTTGATCGTCATGGTCCCGATGCGGGCCGCCAAGGCGGAACCGGAACGCCCGGCCACCAAAATCGCCGTTATCAGCGGGCCGAATTCGCGCACGGTCGCCAAATCGATTCCGATTCCGACCCGCGATTCGGCGCCGAACAAACCCAAGGCATAAATACCCTGGATGGCCTGCATGATCCCGATCGTTGCCGCCATGATGATGACGATCGGCAAGGCATAAACGCCGATTTCCATCATTTGCGACATGATCAGCCGTAATCGGACAGGCTGTCCCAGGCGAGGCCCCGCAACGAACCAATAAAGGCACTGCCACAGCAAAATGCCGCCATGGCCCATCTCTTCAATAAGAGCAATGACGGAGCGCCCGAGCTTATCGAAAGCCTTCGCAATTGAACCGGTCGTATTCGGCGCTTCCATGCCTATGAACCCGCTGCCTTCAAGCCATCCTCTATCGTGATGTGGATCGGAAATATTTTATCGAGTCTGGCAAGATTAATAACGCGCAAGGCATCTTCGCTCACGGACACAAGGGCAAAGTAACATTTTCCTTGCCGGGACTTTTGCAGAGCCTCCACCAACGACGCTATCCCCGAACTGTCGATATAGGAGACCCCGGACATATCGATCAATACCGCCGCCCCCTTATTGATGCATTCCAATAATATTTTCCTCGATTGAGGCGAGCTCTCGAGATCGATATCACCCCGAA
>JAVJPD010000065.1:0-2646 GCA_040216475.1 Rhodospirillales bacterium | reverse complement strand
GCTGTCGGCGTCGGCGCCGCTTCCGTTATGGCGCAGGGCAGCCTCGACGAGTTGCGGGAAAAATATACGACGCCGACCCATATTCAGCTCAAGCCGTTCATGGCGCCGGTCCGTAATGGGGGCACGAAACCGATCACGGTGTTTCTTGAATCGTTCGACAAGGACTGGGTCGGGATCATCTGCCGTCAAAACCCGCGTATCCGGGAGGTGATTTTCTCGAGTTTACATAATGCTCCCTTGCGCGGCGGCGACGCCGAGCTTCGGGATTTGGCGGCACGGTTGGTCGCCCCGGTGAACCGGGCTCTTGCACGTTATCTCGTCAAGTCGATTTACATCGTCGAAGGCGCCAAGGGCATGTCGAGCGGTGCCGTCTCGCGTCTGCCCTTCAACGCATCCGGCTGCAAAGGCGTCAAGAATCTCGATTCACCGAGATAATCGGACGCAATCGTCCGTAGGGAACCCTTTCGGACACATTCCGGATTGAATAGAGGCTTTTTTGATGTCTCTTACGGGGCAGGCATTGAGGCCGCGCCCGGAATACGTTATACAGTCAAAAAAAACCGATCACCGATCTTCTCGGAATCGTTGACGTACAAGGCTGCGATAGCGGCTGGATGCTGGAAGGATTATTGTGGCCGTCACTCTGGGGACGCAGTTGCCGTCGCACCAGCAGCACGACCTCGACGCGAATTTGCGCCGGGTATGGGGGCTGGGTGCCAATTTGATCGTGGGTTGGAGATTCCAATCCAACGGAATCGATGTCCTATACCTGCCGAGTTACGATTTGCCGAAGGTTTCCGGCATCGAGGCGGAATTGTTGCAATTCGACCGCGAGATCAGGGCGCAGGGCCAACTGGAAACCCTCAAGAAATCGGGCTGTAAACTGAGCCGGATCGCGCTCGCCTATCAGTTGAACCGCGAGCAATCGGTCCTGGATTTCATCAATCATTTGGTTCGTAAATATTCGGTCACCTACCATCCGTGTCGTGCCGTCGCCCTGTTCGATATGGTCAGCTTTTCCATCCATTCGCCGTTCCAGCAGATCACGCAGATCAACGTCCTGTCCCATTACATCAAGCTGGCGGCGCAGCGGTGCCGGCATCTCGGCATGCCGATCGACGTATGCATGACGACCACAGGCGACGGCTTCTACGTTTGGAACGAACGCTCGGGCGTGATGGCGGATATCGCCCTATACAATGCCACGTTGTTGGCCTTGACCTACAACTACGTTTCGCGCGACCTGGCGACGACGGAATCGGTGCCCCGGTTACGCTGCGTCATTCATTTCGGCAGCCATTACGAGTATTTCCAAAACAACAGCAGCGACGGCCCAGGCAGCGCCTTCATCGTCGGCGACGTGACGGTCAACGCCGCGCGCCTGATTTCCCAGGCGCGAACGAACCAGTTGTTGATCGGCGCCTATACCCGCGATCTCGATGCCGATAACGAGGACAGGAAGCTGAGCGATCTGTTGGGCACGTCGAGCCTCGATGCCTTCGCGTTCATGGCGATGGCCCAGGAGGAAACGGCCAAGCTTGCGGGGCTGCCGGTGCCGGGCGGCAAGATCGAGCGCATCAACGCCTACCTGACGGGGCCGCGGGTTTCGGACGATGCCTTCGCGATCCGGAAATACTACATCACCGACAAGCACGGCCTCGAACACGGCTGCTATAATGCCAAGCTCAACGTGACGACTTCGCAGGGCGACAAGGTATTTTTCGGGCTGTTGGACAAGGACCTGAAGGATTTCAAGGCCCGCGCCGACGAGGACGAGGATATCCTGATTAGAATGCGTTAGCGCCGATCAGGGTTAGTCGGAATCGCCACATGCGTTCGACGTGGCGATCCGACGACCATGTGAATCTAGACCGCCGCAACGGCCGGGCCTTTGTTGAAAACGGCGTTTTCCAGCCTGCACTGCGACAGGTCGACGTCGTTCAAATCGACGTCCTTCAGAATGGCGCCGGTCAGATCCGGCTTTTGCAGTTCGCCCGTCGGCTTGCCCCGCCGGTCGATCATTTCCGTGGCCTTGAACACGGCGCCGCCGATCTTGGCGCCGGTGAGATCGACGCCGTTCAGCTTTGTGCCGATCAGCCAAGCCTTCTCGATATTCGCGTGGCTGAGGTTCGTTTCCGTCAAGTCCGTCATGACGAGGTAGGCCTTCGTGAGGTTTGCGCCGGATAAATCGGAATTTTTGATGATCATGCCGCTCAGGTTCCGGCCGGCGAGATCGACCCGGCGCAGGCTTTCGTTGACGATGACTCCCCGTTCGCCTTCCTTGCCGTTGGTCTCGATCCAGATTTCATGTTCCTTGAAGACCCGTTGCAGGTGCGCCGGCAGGTTGCCGATGTTGACCGCGCGATTGGTGCCCGTAAGATTGGCGGTGTTGAGGTCGACGCCGGCTAGATCGGTGCGTTCGAGATTGGCATTCTCGAAATTCGTCCTATCGACTTTCGCGCCGCGCAGATTGGCTGCCTCCAGGTTCGCGTCCTTGAGATTGGTGTGCCTCAGGATCGCCTTCGACAGGTTGGCGCGCGACAGATTGGCGCCGGACAGATCGGAGTTCGTCAGGTTGGCGCCGGCGAGATGGGCGCCGGAAAGATTGGCCCCTTTCAGGCTGGCGCCCTCGAGATTGGCGCCGGT
>JAVJPD010000064.1:0-5075 GCA_040216475.1 Rhodospirillales bacterium | reverse complement strand
CGAGGGCGTTCGAGATATGCGTGATCGCGACCAGCTTGGTCTTCTTCGACAGCAGCTTATAAAACGCCTCCGTCTCGAAATTTACGCCGACGACGTGAAATGCAGCCACGGCGCGACCGCCGGTCAAATCGACGAGAGCGCGTTGTTCTATCTGCGTTCGCGCGGCATTCCCGAGGTAACGGCGCGCGAACTTCTGATCGAGGCTTTCCTCGGCGAAGCCCTTGACGAGATCAGTAACGAAAGCGTGCGCGATTTGCTGCGCGGCAAGGTCGGCCATTGGCTGGCCCGGGACATTTGAGGGAGGCGGCCGTGAACGACGCAGCAATGGCGGTTCCCTTGACCGGGGCAAGCACTCCCGACCTCGACGTCGAACGCATTCGGGCGGATTTTCCGATCCTCGCCCAGGAAGTTTACGGCAAGCCGCTGGTCTATCTCGACAATGCCGCCAGCGCGCAAAAACCGCGCGCGGTGATCGACGCGATGTCGGAAATGGCGGAAACCCGCTACTCGAACGTGCATCGGGGCGTGCACCGCCTGAGCCAGCTCGCGACGGACGCGTTCGAGGCGGCCCGGCGCAAGACCGCCCGTTTCATCAACGCCGCTTCCGATAACGAGATCGTTTTCGTTCGCGGCGCCACCGAGGCGATCAACCTGGTGGCGGCGAGCTACGGGCGCAAATTCCTCAAGGCGGGCGATGAAATCATCCTCTCGCACATGGAGCATCATTCCAACATTGTGCCCTGGCAGTTGCTGCGCGAGGCAACGGGCATCGTGATCAAGGTTGTGCCGATCGACGACGACGGCAATTTCGAGACGGAGGCGTTTTATAAGCTGCTGTCGAAGAAGACCAAGCTGGTCGCGATCACGCATATCTCGAACGCCCTCGGCACCGTGGTGCCGGTCAAGGACGTGATCGAAGCGGCGCACGGGCAGGGCGCGCTGGTGCTGATCGACGGTTGCCAGGCCGTGCCCCATACGGCCATCGACGTGCAGGACCTGGATGCGGATTTCTACGTCTTCTCCGGGCACAAGCTTTACGGCCCGACCGGCATCGGCGTGCTCTACGGCAAGGAAGACATTTTGAACGGCATGCCCCCTTATCAGGGCGGCGGCGAAATGATCGCCTCGGTCAGCTTCGAGAAGACGACGTTCAAGAAGGCGCCGCATCGCTTCGAGGCCGGCACGCCGGCGATCATCGAGACCGTCGGTTTGGGCGCCGCCGTCGATTACGTGAGCGGTATCGGTTTCGATGCCGTCGCCGCGCATGAACAGGATTTGCTGAAATATGCCACCGAGCGTTTGCGCGCCTTCAACGACATTCGCCTGATCGGCACGGCGCGCGAGAAGGCGGGCATTATCTCCTTCGTTATGGACGGCGTACACGCCCACGATGTCGGCACCGTCGTCGACCGCGAGGGCGTCGCCATCCGGGTCGGTCACCACTGCGCCGAGCCGGTGATGCAGCGCTACGGCGTCGCGGCGACGGCGCGGGCCTCGTTCGGCCTTTACAATACGCGCGCGGAGGTCGATAAGCTGATCGACGCATTGCAAACGGTGAAGGAGTTGTTCGGGTGATCGCCAGCGACCTCAGAGACCTGTATCAGGAAGTGATCCTCGATCACGGCAAGAATCCGCGCAACTTCCGCCATCCCGACGAGGTCAACAAATTCGCGGTCGGCAACAACCCGATGTGCGGCGACCGGTTGACGGTATTTCTCAAGGTCGACGGCGACGGGATCATCCGGGACGCCGCGTTCGAGGGAGCGGGCTGCGCGATCTCGGTCGCCTCGGCGTCCATGATGACGGAAATCCTGAGAGGCAAGACCGCCGATCAGGCCAAAAGGATTTTCGAGAGTTTCCACGCCATGTGTACCGAGGACGATCACGATACGGTCGAGGCCGACGGCGTCGATCCGGACGACCTGGACCGGCTGCAGGTGCTCTCGGGCGTGAAGGAGTTTCCGATCCGCGTGAAATGCGCGACGCTGGCGTGGCATACCATGCAGGCCGCCATGGCGGGCGAGAAGGAAATTTCGACGGAATGAGGAAAGACGCGTGAACGGTTTACTGCCCGAGCAACCGATGGACGATCAGGAGTTCGTCGCCTATGCCGGCGAGCCGCTGCCGGAAGGCACGGCGCCGGCGTCCGAGGACGCCGTGATCGAAGCGCTACGCACAGTGCACGATCCCGAGATTCCGGTGAATATCTACGAGCTCGGTTTGATCTACAATTTCAAGCTCGACGAGCGGGGCAACGTTTCCATTCAGATGAGCCTGACCGCGCCGGCGTGCCCGGTGGCGGGGGAAATGCCGGGCCAGGTGGCGGACGCCGTCGCCGCGGTCGAGGGCACGGGCAAGGTCGACGTGACTCTGGTATGGGACCCGCCGTGGACGCCCGAGCGGATGTCCGAGGATGCCAAGCTCGCACTCGGCATGATGTAACCCCATATAAAGGGAAGGAAGGAGCAGGTTTAACCATGACGGCAACGATGTTGACGATCACCGATAAGGCCGCGGAGCGGGTCAAGGCGCTGATCTCGAAAAGCGACAAGCCCGTCGAGGGGTTGCGGGTCGGCATCACGACGCGCGGCTGCAACGGCATGAGCTATACCGTCGATTACGTCGATGCGCGCCGGCCCGGCGATGAGCTGATCGAGGACAAGGGCGTAAAGATTTTTGTCGATCCGATGGCCATCATGTATATCATCGGCAGCGAGATGGATTACACCGAGGATAAGTTCCAGACAGGCTTTACCTTCAATAATCCGAACGCGAAGAGTTTTTGCGGCTGCGGCGAAAGTTTCAGCGTCTAGCCTGCGGATACCGGGCCCATGAACGACGGCAATCGTAAGAATGACCGACTCTCGGTAAAACGGGCTGCGATGCCGGTCTATTTGGATTATCAGGCGACGACGCCGACGGACCCGCGTGCCCTCGAGGCCATGCTGCCGTATTTCCACGATACCTTCGGCAATCCCCATTCGAGCGCCCACGCCTACGGCTGGCGCGCGGAAGACGCGGTCGAACGCGCCCGCGGCCAGGTTGCCGAGTTGATCGGCGCGGAGGCCCGCGAAATCGTCTTCACGTCCGGCGCGACCGAAGCCAACAATCTGGCGATCCGGGGTGCCGCGCAGTTTTACGGTAAAAAGAAAAACCATGTCATCACGGCGGCGACCGAGCATAAATGCGTGCTCGAGGCTTGCCGCCATCTCGAACGCGACGGTTTCGAGGTCACCTATTTGCCGGTGGGGCCGGACGGCCTGCTCGATCCGCGGGCCCTCGATGCGGCGATCACGGACAATACCTGCCTGGTTTCCGTCATGGCCGTGAACAACGAGATCGGCGTCGTTCAACCGATCGCCGAGATCGGCGCGCTCTGCCGCGCCGCCGGCGTGTTTTTCCATACCGATGCGGCCCAGGCCGCCGGCAAGATCCCGCTCGACGTAGACGCCATGAACATCGATTTGATGAGCATCTCGGGTCACAAGATTTACGGGCCGATGGGAATCGGCGCCCTTTACGTGCGCCGCCGCCCCCGGGTCCGCCTGGTGGCGTTGTTCGACGGCGGCGGGCAGGAACGGGGGTTCCGTTCGGGTACGCTGCCGACCCCGCTGTGCGTTGGTTTGGGCGAAGCCTGCGCCATCGCCAAACGGGAGATGGCCGCGGAAGGCGGGCGTTTGGCGGCGCTGCGCACGCGGCTTTACGACGGGCTGCGCGCGGCGGTGCCCGACATGACGCTCAACGGCGATCAAGTACACCGCATTCCGGGCAATCTCAACGTGAGCTTTCCGGGCGTCGACGGCGAGGCTTTGATCTCGGGCCTGAAGGAGATTGCGGTATCGTCCGGCTCGGCCTGCACCTCGGCATCCGTCGAGCCGTCATACGTGTTGCGCGCGCTGGGCTTAAGCGACGATCTGGCGCGCGCCAGCATCCGTATCGGGCTCGGCCGTTTCACCACGGAAGCGGACGTCGACTTGGCCATCGATGCGATCGCGCACCAGGTTGCGGCATTGCGCCGGGCCAACCCGCTGATGGCCAGCGCGGGCTGACGCTTCTTCAAGGCTCGCTGAATGGCGCAACATCCCAAAATGATCTTTATCGAGCCCGATGGCCGACACCGCGAGGTCGATGCGCCGCTCGGCCATTCGGTGCTGGAGATCGCCCATGACAACGATATCGACATCGAAGGGGCCTGCGAGGGCTCGATGGCCTGCTCGACCTGCCACGTGATCGTCGAGTCGGTGTGGTTCGACAAACTGCCGCCGATCGGCGAGGAAGAGGCCGACATGCTCGACCTCGCGGTGGGGCTCATGCCGACGTCGCGGCTCGGCTGTCAGATCGTCATGACCGAAGAGTTGAACGGCCTGACCGTGACCTTGCCGCGGGAAACTCATAACTGGATGCCGTGACCGGCCCCCTTAGAGTCGGTCATGGTTGTCGGAATCGCTAAAGGCGAGCCGACAACCATGTGAATCGGCTCTAACTTATTGATGTAAATCGGATTCACATGATTTATCGGAACCGAATACTGTTTCCGATAAATCATGATCCGATCTATGGAGAATCGGGCGGCATGATGTCTTGCGGCGGAGTTTCCGGCAGCCGGTAAGGGGGGACGTTTCCCGGCGCCTCTTGCGCGCCCGAAGCCGGCGCCATCTTCAGTCCCGTGTCCGGCGTTTCTTCCACGCTCCATTCGATCATGAGGTTTCGGGCGATTCCCGTTTCATTATCGAATAGAAATTTATCGATGAACAACCAGACGGCGCTAACGGAGAGAATCCAGATCGGGATCAGGATGACCCATACACGAATCCAGTTGCGCCGGATTTTTATGTTCGTTTCATATTCCGTTTTTTTCATGCGATTTTTTTGATAAAAAACACCGGTCGTCAGACTGGCGAACACGGGCGCTGGAATTGTCGGCATGTTCCACCGCGTCGCTCTTCCGATCTTATGTAAGGGGTTTATTCGTCAGCGTCCATCGGAAGAATGAAAGGCCAAGCCAGGAAATTTGACGGAACGTCCGGGTAATCATGAAGAGGCACTCGGGAATCCACGAGGTTTGATCGGCTTCG
>JAVJPD010000063.1:0-9055 GCA_040216475.1 Rhodospirillales bacterium | reverse complement strand
CGGAGACCTCCAAACAGGCGGCGGAACACGTGAACGGCGTCGGTACGACGTTGTCGCATCAGGCCGTCAGCCTGGGCACGGCGGCCGAGGAAACCGCCGCCAAGCTCGGCAGCGCGGAACAGGCGGTCGAGGCCAAGACCGCCGCGTTGGGCCGGGCTTCGAGCGAAGCCGTCGGCAAGATGCGCGATGTGTCGGAATCGTTGGAGGCTCAGGCGCACAACGTCACCGACAAGACGGCCTCGGCGGAGAACCGGCTTCTGGCCGTGGGCGAAACGCTGCGGATGCAGATGGAAAACGCCGCCGCGGCCTCGGATCGGGCATCGAGCCGTCTCGACGAAATTTCCGGTATGGTCGATCAGCGCACCGGCGCCCTGGATTCGGCGATGATCCGCGCCGGCGAGCAACTCGGCACCGTCGGCGAATTGCTGCGCCAGCGCTCGTTCGATCTGACGACGGCGTATAACACGGCCGCCGAGCACATCCGCGCGTTCGGGGATACGTTGCAGGGGCAGGCGGGCGAATTGAACACCAAGTCCGACGAAGCGGCCATGCGCCTCGACATCGTCAGCGACAGCCTGCAGAGCCGCGCCAACGAGGTCACGCTGGCCGTCGACAAGGCGGCGAAATTGATCGGCCTGACGACGAGCGCCCTGCGCCGCCATTCCGAGGATCTTACGCAAAGTTCCGCGCAGGCCATCAGCCAGGTGGATCACGCCAGTGAAACCCTCAAGGAAAGTGCGGCCGAACTCGACGGCGTGTCGGAGCGCGCGACGATCCACTTGCGCGATGCCGGCCAGGGGCTGCGCCAGCAGGCGCAAGAGCTGTCGAATGTGTCGCGCAATGCGAAAATGCAGGTTGAGAGCGTCGCCGATGCGCTGCATCAGCGAACCGAGCAGGTGGCGCACGTTTCCGACGACGCGGTAACGCGGCTCAATCAGGTCGGCGATCAACTCGCCAAGCGCTCGGATGCCGCATCCGAGTCGGCGAACTACAATGCCCTCAAGTTGGAGCAGATCGCCGAGTTCCTGCGCCGTCACGCCAACGAAGCGCAAGACTCGGTCAATCAGGTCACCAACAGCATGGAGGACGGCCACGGGCGTTTGCGCGACGGCCTGCGCGAGTTGAAGGGATCGTATCAGGAAGCCGAACGGAACCTGGCGTCCCTTGGCAAGACCATCGAGACCCAAAGCAAGACAGTGGCCGGCGTTTCCGACGACTCCATCGCCAAGGTGGAGAATTGGGACAAGATCGTACGCGAACATGTCGATCTCCTGAACACGGCATCGGATACCATCGCGCGGCAGAGCACGGCGACGGGTTCGACGATGGCGCAGCAGACGGCGCGCTTGAAGGAGGCCGCGCAGGACGCAAAAGAGGTGATGCAGGAGCTCAAGGCGCACGCCGCGGAAATGAACATCGAGGATTTCCTGCGCCAGGCGACGTTCGTTCTCGAAAAACTGCAATCCCTGGCCGTCGATATGAACCGGCTGCTCGAAACTCAGGTCAGCGAGGACGACTGGCAGCGCTTCAACCGGGGCGAGAAGGGTGTTTTCGTGCGCAAGATGCTCGGCTTCCGTGAGAAGGCGAAGCTGGCAGCCATTCGCGAACGCTATCAGGAAGACTCCGAATTCCGCGATTACGTGTCGCGCTATATGACGCAATTCGAGGGTTTGTTGCGCGCGGCCAAGAAGCGCGACCACGAAGGGGTGCTCGGCACGACCTTCCTCGCCTCCGACATCGGCAAGGTCTACATGCTGCTCGGCCAGGCCTTGGGCAAGGTTCAGTAGCTTTTTGGTTCTTTAAACGCCGCCTCGACCCGCGCCAGCACGATATCGGCGATGGCCGGATCGCCGCCGAGCGGCGGTTGCAGCCAAACGGTATGCTCGCCGGTTTTGAACGGCCCGGCCATCGCGTTTCCGCCGCTTCCGAAATGCACGATCGCGGGGGCGATTCCGAACGCCGCAGGAATGTCCTCGGCGCCGTGCATGCCGCCCGACATGAGAAACGGCGCGACGACGACGGTTTCGTGCCCGGCCAGGAATGCCCAGTCGCGCAGGTATGGCTCCTGTTCCAGAAACAGTGCCCGGACGGCAAGCGGTGCGCCGACTCCCGCGACGGTTTCGGCGAGCGCCCGGGTATGGTCGGCGGACGTATCGTGTTTGGCGCTGCCGTGGCCGACCAAGAGGACGGTGCAGTCTGCCGCGGCGATGCCGTTCGCGTTCAAGGCGGCATCGAGACGCCGGCGGATGAGACCGGGGATCGACGGATGGGTGCCGACCGGATCGCACAGATAGACCGGCCGCGTGCCGTTATCGAGGCCCAAATCCCGGGGAATGACCGTTCGGGTGATATAGCCGGCGTGCGCCATGTGCGGCACCAGGAACACGCGCCCGGTTTTGTCTTCGGCCTCGGTTTCCTTCAGGAGATCGCTCGCGAACGGCTCGTGCTTGAGAAAGCCGGCACGCACCGCCTTGAACAAAGCCCGGTTCCGCAGCAGATCGGCGATCACGGCGGCGCTGTCGCGGCTGTCGGGTTTGTCGCTCGCGCCGTGGCCGATCACGATCAAAACGTCGTTGCTGAAATCGCTCATGGAACGGTTTACGCGGCGTTGCCGAGGCGGCTTTTGTTGCGCGCGTCCCACATCGTTTGGGCGCGGGCCAGCGCGTCGGCGGGCGTTTCGGCCTTGCCCATCAAGCGCAGAACGATGGCCGCGGTGCCGGTCACGGCGGCGTCGGCGTAGCCGTTTCGCTCCGCGCCGCGCCAGACGGCGGCGAGCCTTTCCAGGTCGAGGTCGGGATCGGCTTCGGCGGCGCCTTCGTTCAGGATCGGCGGCCAGTCTTCCTCGCTGATGAAGCCGCCGTGCATGCTTTTGACCCGTACCGACTTGTGCGGCCGCCGTTCGGCCTCGCCGCCCTCGCCCTTGAACACGGCCATGTGCGGTTGGCCGATGCGTTCGGCGACGGCGCAATGGATATCGGCATAGCCGGGGTGGGCGACGGTCAGCAACTCGTAGGGCGCGCGGAACGGATTGGCTTGGCGCGTGAACGTGTTGAACGGTGAGCGTAACCCGAGGATCGGCTTCAGTTCGATGATGTCCTGAATCCGCGGCAGGAAGGCTTGCAGAGGCAGATAGGCGAAATTGGTTTGCGCGATCTGCCGGCCCGCTTCGCCGATCGATCCGGCGACGGGCAGGCCGAGGACCTTGAGGGCATCGCGGACGTAAATCCGGCCCGGCGTATGATTGTCGGTACCCTGCATGCAGATGCGCACGCCGTTTTGCGCGAGCAGCAGGGCGGCGAGGATGAACCAGGGAAGCTGGCGCTTCTTGCCTGCGTACGCCGGCCAATCCAGGTCGACCTCAGGCATTGGCGAAGGCATCGGCAAGGGCATGTCGATCGCCTCGCGCATGGCCCGCACGAACCCGGCGCCCTCCACGGGCACTTCCTCACGCAGGCGCAGGATGCTGAGGAACGCACCCAATTGCAGGGGCTCGACGCCGCCCGCCAGGATCATCCTGACGGCGTCGTGGGCCTCCTGCTCGGTTAGCGGGCGCGAGAGATTGGGCCCCTTGCCGATAATCTGAATATATTGCGCGAAAGGGTGAAACTCCGTCATTTTCGGATTATAACCCATCCTTCCCTGGGATTCCCCTCGTATTCCCCATGGTATTCTCCCGTGTCGTTTCCGGATAAGTCTTATGTGGTTTTCACTGTCTGTCGTTCCAAGCCGGCCCTGTGATGAATAGCGAAGATCCCCGGCAACCCGGCCATAAGGTCATCGGCCTTTGGCTGCTCGGCGTCTGCGCCATGGTTTTCGTGATGGTCGTGCTGGGCGGGCTGACCCGGCTGACCCATTCCGGGCTTTCCATGGTCGAATGGAAGCCGCTGACCGGCTGGCTGCCGCCCATGAGCGAGGCCGTGTGGCAGGAACTGTTCGACAAGTACCGGGCGACGCCGGAATACAAGAAACTCAACGCGGGCATGACCCTCGCCGAGTTCGAATCCATCTTCTGGCTCGAGTTCGTCCATCGGGTGTGGGGCCGCCTGATCGGGATTTTCGTCGCCGTGCCGATGGTGTTCTTCGCGCTCAAGCGGTGGCTCGACCGGCGGTTGGGTCTCAAGCTCGTCGGCCTGTTCGTTTTGGGCGGCTTGCAGGGCGGCTTGGGCTGGTTCATGGTCATGAGCGGACTGGTCGACGATCCGAACGTCAGCCCGTACCGGCTGACGGCGCATCTGGGCCTGGCCCTTGCGATTTACGGCCTTGCCTTTTGGTGGGCGCTCGATCTGCTGCGCGGCTACCGGCGCGAGAGCGGGGAACGGATCGCGCGGCGGGCCGCAATCGGTTTGTGCGCCTTGATCTTTACGACGATCCTGTCGGGCGGGTTTGTCGCCGGCAACGACGCCGGGCTCACGTACAATACGTTTCCGCTGATGGACGGCCGGTGGGTGCCGCCGGGCCTTTTCGAGATGACGCCTTTCTACCGGAACTTTTTCGAGAATCTCGCGACCGTGCAGTTCGACCACCGGGTTTTGGCGATAACGACGTTTTGTCTTGTCGTTATATTTTGGCTTTGGGGACGCAACCGCATTACCGCGCCGGGGACCCGAAGGCTCCTCGCCGGGCTGGTTGTCGCGGTTCTGCTGCAAGTATCGCTCGGCATCACCACGCTGCTGCTGGCGGTGCCCTTAATTCCGGCGGCCCTGCATCAGGCCGTGGCGATCGGGGTGTTCACCCTATCCCTATGGCTATGCCACGATTTGCGCCGATAACGGGATTTCGGCGCGCCGGTTCGGTGAAAACGACCGTTATGACGCCTTTAAGACTCCGGTTTTATATAAAAACCCGGGAAAAATGTTCGGCTTGCCCGGGGCTTGGGGGTATGATGATCGGGCAGCCGGAAAGCTAGGTTTTACAGTGATTTAGGAAGCCCGGCCCGGGACGGAACAAGGACCGAGGGAAGAGATGGCCGAGACCAAATACCGCCTGATTACGCGCAGCGATTTCGACGGCGTGACCTGCGCGGCGCTGTTTCGCGAACTCGACATGATCGACGAGATCAAGTTCGTCCATCCCAAGGATATGCAGGACGGCAGCGTTCTGGTGACGGACAAGGATATCACCGCGAATCTGCCGTACGTGTGGGGAGTCCACATGGCGTTCGATCATCATGCGAGCGAGACCATTCGGCTGGATTCCCTGCCCGAGAACCTGGTCATCGATCCGAAAGCGCCCTCGGCGGCGCGGGTCGTGTACGATCATTACGGCGGCAGGAAAGCGTTTCCGAACGTTGCCGACGATCTGATCGAGGCCGTCGACAAGGGCGATTCCGGACAATTCGACAAGGACGAAATTCTCGCGCCGAAAGACTGGGTTCTGCTGAACTTCATCATGGATGCCCGTACCGGCCTCGATGCCTTCAAGCATTTCGATATTTCCAATCACCAGATGATGGTCGATCTCGTGGATTACTGCCGTTCCATGAGCATCAAGGACATCCTGGCGCAAGAAGACGTCAAGCAGCGGGTGGACCTGTATCACGAGCAAAACGAGAAGGCCGCCGAGCAGATCAAGAAATGCACGGAAGTCCGCGGAAATCTGGGGGTTCTTGATTTACGGGCGGAAGACACCATCTTTGCCGCGAACCGGTTTCTGGTCTACGCGCTGCTGCCCGATATCAATATTTCGATGCACGTCCTGTGGGGGCGGAACAAACTGAAGACGGTATTCGCCGTCGGCAAATCGGTACTCAACCGGACGTCGAAAACCAATATCGGCGAATTGATGCTGCATTACGGCGGCGGCGGCCATGAAAACGCCGGCACGTGCATGATCGAGCCGGCCGAGACGGATGCCGTTAAGGAAGAACTGATCGTTCAGATCACCAAGGATGGTTAAGCTGGTATAGGCCGCCGGAAGGAATGCCGAACGTGAACGACAACCGCCGTTTTCCTAATTTTCTCGCCATCGCCATCATCGTGGCATTGAGCGCCGGGCTGTTCGCGACTCTGAACGGCTGTTCCGGCGGCGATTCCATGATCGGTAACGTCGTCAAGGTGTTCTCCGAGGACGGCGCGCCGCTGACGGCCGAAGGGTCGAGGGAACTGGGCCGCTTCAACGCCGTGTTTACCGAGTATTCCAAGGAACCCACGGATAAGCGCCAGTTGGAGCATTTCGAGGAATCCTACCGCCGGGTTCTCACCGGTTATGTCCGCCCCGTCAACGGTGTCGCGCTGATCGATTATGCGATCAAAGGCGTCGAGGAGTTGAAGGCGAAGCCGAAATCCGTCGAGGCGCCGAAGCTCGTCGAGGCGGCCCTCGATTCCATGTTGGGGTCGCTCGATCCCCATTCCTCGTACCTCAACCCGGACGAATTCCGCGAACTGCAGACGTCGACCCGGGGCGAATTCGGCGGCCTCGGCATCGAGGTGACGATGGAAAACGGCCTGGTCAAGGTGGTATCGCCGATCGAAGGGACGCCGGCGGAGCGCGCCGGCCTGCAGCCGGGCGATCTGATCACCCATGTCGACGGGCAACCGCTCAAGGACAAGACCCTGATGAACGCGGTCAAGCGATTGCGCGGCGCGCCGGACTCGGCCGTCACGCTGACGATCAAGCGTCAGAAAAAAAAGCCGTTCGATGTGAATATCCAACGCGCGATCATTCATGTCCGGGCGGTGCGTTGGCGCACGGAAGGGGATATCGGCTACGTGCGCCTGGCGCGGTTCACCGAGACGGCGACCGCCGATCTGGCGCTCGCGGTCAAGAAAATCCGTTTGCAGTTGGGCGACAAGCTCAAGGGATACGTTTTGGACCTGCGCAACAACGCCGGCGGGTTGCTCGATCAGTCCCTGTCGATCAGCGATGCCTTGCTCGAGAAGGGCGTCATCGTTTCCGTGCGCGGACGGGAGCGGAACCGGGGCCAGATCTTTCACGCCGAAGCCGGCGATATCACGTTCGGCAAGCCCGTCGTGGTGTTGATCAACGGCGGCTCGGCCTCGGCGGCGGAGATCGTCGCCGGCGCGCTTCAGGAAAACGGTCGTGCCGTGCTGATGGGCGAACGCTCGTTCGGCAAGGGCTCGGTGCAGACGATCACGCCGTTGCAGCTCGAGGGCGCGCTCAAGCTGACCACGCAGCTCTATTATTCGCCGAAAGGCCACGCCATTCAGGCGCGCGGGGTGGCGCCGGACATCGCCCTGGTCGCCGAGAAAAAGCCGGACGATGAGACGAAGCGCAGCCGCGAGGCGGACCTGCCGGGGCACCTCGAAACGGCGGATGCCGACGAGATGCGCTCGCGCATGATTCTGAAGGAAAAGAATTGCCCCGAGGTCGGCAAGGCGAAGGACCGCCCGCTCGGATGCGCGCTTGAATACCTGCGGGCCGGTTCGACCGACCGCTTCCTGGCCCTCGTCAAATCGAAGTCGAGCAGTTAGGAACGGAACGCGGCTAAAACCCCCGGCCGTTTTCGGGGGATTGAGCGGACGGATCAGAAAGTCCTCGAGTGACGCCGGTTCCCATTGCTGGTCGCCGGCGGCGACCGCATAACGGGGCGGTTTCGCGGATTACCACCGCTCAGGCGCGGTTTTGAAATCCGACACGGCCCGATCAAGGCGACCGGCGGAACCGATCCGAGCGCGTGCCGTTTCCCCGTCGAGAGCGGCGGTTATATTTTAATATGATTGTATGCGGCTAGTACTTGCGGATCGGCGATTGTATCGACTTCAGCGGCGCCGCCGCGGCAAACGACCACAGCCGCTGCCCTCCGGAAATATAACACGGATCGGCGAATACCCGCAGGACCGGCGGTTTCCTCGCCGTCATGCAGGTTCCCCGGGTTCCGATGATATGAAAGTTTTCGCCTTTCGTCGTTTGAAGGCGCCACATCCCTTTATAGCTGCCGCTGCAGGTGTTCATCTGAAGCGGTGAACTGACTTGCGTTTCGCTGTAAACCGAAAGGCATTTTCCGTTCATCAGGCTTCGAATGGTTCCGTCGGTAAAGAGGCTCCATGCCTGATGGGGTTTGCCGGCGCAGTTTTCGTAGACGATATTCGCGCCTTCTTTATTGTTGGCGCGCTCGATGGCAAGGCATTTTCCGTTTTCGTTCTTGAGTAGAAAGTTCTGGCGCTGCACCTGCGTACGCAGAGCCGTCGTCAGGGTCCAGCGTTGATGATGACCGTTTTTACATTCGCCGATTCGAATATCGGCTTTGTTCTTATTCTGCGCGTTTTTCACCTCGAGGCATTGAACCTGGTTCGAAAGGTATGCGATTTGATTTTTGTCGAATTTCCAATGTTGCCGTGAATAGCGTTCATTGGGGCTGCGGCACGGCATCATGTACACATTGCCGCTTTTTTTTGGATTGCGGTGGAGCTTGGCGCTTAGGCATTTGCGGGTCTGTGCGCTTAGAATGTGAATGGTGCTCGAGTTCAGGGCGCCGTATACGTTCCAACGCTGATTAGGCTTGCCGGTGCAATCGAAGAGTCGCACGTTGGCGCCGCCTTTGGCTTTTGGGACGTCGAGGCATTTGCCGCCGAGGCCCCGGATCATGACGTTTTGAAACCTGAGCGCCTCACCACCATTGCCGGCTTCGAGCGGCGGCGCGGCGAACGAAAAACCCGTTATGGTCAACAGCGCGACGAGCGCGAGTTTAACATGTTTGGAAACGCGATTCATGATGCCCCCCCGGCTAGAATGGCTTGCTATGCAACACGGCCGTCGACCGTGAGAAAATCTTAGTATGAAAAAACTATGGCCGCAATATGGCCGAATTAAGGCGCAAAAAACGCCGTTCTCCTCACTGGGGAGAGCGGCGTTTTCGTTGCGTTTTATTTCCCTCAGCCGAGGCTTTTGATGTCCGCCAGCACCCGGTCGGGATGGTCCGCCGGCTTCACGGTCGCGTACGTCTTTGCGATCGTGCCGTCGGGGGCGATCAACACGGAAACCCGGCTCGCGTTGCCCTGATCGGCACTGGCCGCGCCGAAGGACACCGAAACGGATTTATCCGTATCGCTCAGCAGATCGTAGGGGAAATCGAATTTTTCCTTGAAGGCTTTGTTCG
>JAVJPD010000062.1:0-1810 GCA_040216475.1 Rhodospirillales bacterium | reverse complement strand
TATCATCGCTTCCGTTTTCGCGAATATCCTGGCTTTGGCGTCGTCCTTGTACGTGATTCAGGTGTTGAATCGCTACGTTTCCCACGGGGTCGGCTCGACGTTGGTGACCTTGACCACCGGCGTTCTGATTGCCGTCGTCATGGAGTTTTTCTTCCGTCAGGTGAGGATGAGGCTTGCCCAAGGCGTGAGCATGGGGCCGGATCAAAAGGCGGCGATCAGCGGTTTTCACGTTTTAACGCAGGCCAGGCCGGTCGCCCTGCAGCGCATTCCCGAAGGCATTCGCCGGGAAATCATCAACGGGGCAACGGCCATCGAAACGGCGTATGCGCCGTCTAATATCACGGTCGTTTTGGATGTTCCGTTCGCATTGTTGTTCGTCGGCGTGCTCTTCTTCCTAAGCCCCGTGATCGCATGGGTCGTGATCATCTTTCTCGCCGGCGTGTTCGCCTTCGGCGCCTTCATGGCGGCGTCCCTGCGCAGCAATACGGATTCCCTGATCGAGGCCTCCGGCGCGGCCGGCGCGCTCGTCAGCACCGCGAACCGCGAGTTCGAGACCGTCAGGGCCTTTAACGCCGGCGGCTTCCTGCGCCGGGCCTGGGAAACGCAACTGCAGAAAACGCAGGCCCTGCGCCGCCATCTTGCGATGCGCCAGGGACTGATCCAATCGGTCACGCAATCCGCGACGGCGTTGATGAGCGTCGCGGTGATCGCCGTGGGCGCCACGTTGGTGGTCGACGGTAAAATGGATGTCGGCGCGATGATCGGCGCAAACATTCTTGCGGCGCGGGCACTGCAACCCATATCGCGTTTTTCCCAATTGGGGGAAAGTTTCGCGAAAGCACGTCGGTCGCTGGCCTTGCTGGCAGAATTTTCGCGTATACCTCTGGAGCCCACGACCGGTTCCGCCAAGGCCGATTATCGCGGCGGCATCGAATTGCGGGACGTGTCGTTTACCTATCCCGGCAACAACACGCCGTTATTCGAATCATTGTCCATTACCGTTCCGCCCGGCGGGATCGTGGTGGTGAACGGTTCGAACGGGACCGGCAAGACGACGCTGGCCCGCCTGTTGGTCGGTTTGCTAGATCCCACGCGCGGGCACATTCTGGTCGATGGCCTGGATTTACGTCAGGTCACGCCGGAATGGTGGCGCCGGCAGGTGATCTATCTGCCGCAGGAACCGACATTCCTAAACACGACGATCGAACAGAACATCAAGGTCGCCAATCCCGATATCGACAACGCCGGACTGAACCGGGTGATCGATCTGGCCGGATTGCGGCATTTTCTCGACGAAAGCGAAAAAGGCTTCGAAACCTTGATCTCCCAGGATGGCCGCCAGCTTTCCCTCGGCATCCGCCGCCGTTTGGCGTTGGCACGGGCGTTGTCGACGGCGGGACGGGTGGCGGTGTTGGATGAACCGACCGAAGGTCTCGATAAGGAAGGGTGCGCGGCCGTCTATAACGCCTTGAACGAGCTCGCCCGTCATCGCCACACGATCATCGCCATTTCGCACGACCCCAATATTCTCAAAGGTGCCAATGCGGTGATCGACCTTACCGAGAAACCCGTACCGAACGTCACGGTTGTTTCGAAGGCTGCGGCCGTGCCGGGGATTTATGACACGGAGGCACAGAAGACGGATATGCCCTCACCGGGGGAGGCGGCACAATGAACGATCCGCTGACATTGAAGATGCCGGGGCAAGCGCCCGACGCGCCGGACACGATCGGGAAGACAACGCATTCCTTTTTGGCGTTATGCGTCTTGATGTGCGCCGCCTTCTTTATTTGGGCCGCCGTCAGCAAAT
>JAVJPD010000061.1:0-3087 GCA_040216475.1 Rhodospirillales bacterium | reverse complement strand
CCGGCTCAGGTGCCGGCCCCGTCACGGAAAGCCGGGTATTATCGAGAGGCTCGGATTCGTTGTCAACGGGGAGCCGGAACCGGGAGCCGGCCCGGGACCATGCCGGATTTAGCTTTTGAGCTTATAGCCGGTATAAAACATCCGGTAACACACCACCCACAATACGGCGTTCACGCCCGCCAGCACGGCGACCCCGGCCATGAGCGAGCCGTCGGCGTGACCGATGAAGCCGTAGCGGAAACCGTCGATCATGTAGAAAAACGGGTTGAAATGCGCGGCGATCTGAACGGCCTCGGGCAGGCGCTCGATGGAATAAAAGGTGCCCGAGAGGAACGCCAGCGGCGTGATCACGAAATTGGTGACGCCGGCCATCTGATCAAACTTATCGGACCATATCCCGGCGATGATGCCGAGGCTCGCGAGCATCATCGACGCCATCACCGCGTGAAACACGATATAGCCGGGGTGATGGATGTGAACGGTCACGAACAGACTCATGGCAAGCGTCACCAGCAGGCCGACCAGCAAGCCCCGGGTCGCGCCGCCCATCACCATGCAAAGCGTTAACTCGTGCGCCGTCAGGGGCGGCATCAGGATATCGACGATGTTGCCCTGAACCTTCGAGACCATGATCGAGGACGAGGTATTGGCGAAGGCGTTCTGCGCCATCGCCATCATGACCAGGCCCGGCCCTAGGAATTCGAGAAACGGCACGCCCGCGACCGTGCGCACCGCGCCACCGAGCGCCAACGCGAAGATCGCCATGAACAACAGGGTCGTCACGATGGGCGCCAGCAGCGTCTGGGTGTAAACCTTCAAAAACCGGCGCACCTCGCGCACGTACAATGTACGCACGCCGAGCCAGTTGCGGGTGTCGTCGATCATCATGCCGGCTTCATTGTCCGATGGAATCCATCCCTTGATTCCATCCCCATTTTATCCCCGTGCTTTTTCGGATGTCGTGGCTTGTTCATGGATGCGCCACCGTTTTGAAACATTTCCGGCTTAAGTTAAAGCCTCAAATTCAACGTTTCTTCCGAACATTCTCGGCCCGAGGGCCTTTTGGAGATATCCCATGAAAAAACCTTCGATCGTCGCATCGGTTCTGGCGGCGGGACTGGCCGGTTTTATGACCACCGCCCGCGCCGGAGACATGAATAAAAACATGGCAAAACTCGAATTCTTCAAGATCGACGCGGCCGCTTTCGACATGGGTAAGGTCGACTACCCCGGCGGCAAGTCCATGAATCTATCCGCCGGCATCGGCAGCGGCGCGTTTCATCTGAAGTCCGATCCGGACGACATCATCTACACGGTGTCCGACCGCGGCCCCAACGTGGACTGCAAGAAGGCGAAAAAGATGACCGGCTGGGATCACGAGAAGATGTGCGGCGGCAACAAGGCCTCGAAAATCTTTCCCGTACCGTCGTTCACACCGACCATCTACAAGCTCAGAATCGCCGGTGACAGCCTCGAACTGCTGGAAAAGATCACCCTCAAGGATTCGGCCGGCAAGGCCATCACCGGGCTCTCCAATCCCCTGAAGGGCGCCAAGACCGAAGGCGCGTTCGGCCATGACGGCAAGAACCTCGGCTTCGATCCCAACGGCGTCGACACCGAGGGCCTGGTCAAACTGTCCGACGGCACGTTCTGGCTGTGCGACGAATACGGCCCGAGCATCCTGCATGTCGGCGCCGACGGGCGTGTCATCGAACGTTTGGTTCCGGCGGGCCTGGAAGGCGACTACGCCGGCGCTACTTATCCGGTGCGCGGCACACTGCCGGCAATTCTGAAGAAGCGCAAACTCAATCGCGGCATCGAATCGATCGCCGTATCGCCCGACGAAAAGTTCCTCTACTTCGCCATGCAAAGCCCGCTCGCGCACCCCGACGACAAGGCCTACAAGAAGTCGGCCAACGTCCGGATTTTCAAGTTCGACCGGCTCGCGAAAAAAACCGTCGGCGAATGGGTCTACGTGATGGATAAGCCCGACACCTTCAAGGCTGACAACAAGAAAAAGAAACGCAAGCAGAGCGACGTCAAGGTCAGCGAGATGGTTGCCGTCGGCATGGACCGCCTGATCGTTCTGGAGCGCATCAATAAAGTCACCAAGTTCTACACGATCGACCTCGGCCAGGGCACCAACATCCATGCCAAACAATGGGACGACCCCGCGGCCAAGCCGGCACTGGCACAGATCAAATCCGACAAACTCGCCGAGGCCGGCATCATCCCGGTCGGCAAGTCGCTTTATTTCAACACCGAAGGCCATAAGGGCGTGCCCGAAAAAATCGAAGGCATCGCCCTGATGGGCCAAGGCAAGCTCATGCTGATCAACGACAACGACTTCGGTATCGCCGGGGATTCCACTCAGATCTTGCGCCTGACCACGCAAAAGAGCTGGTAACGACCGACTTTTCTACGACTCGGTCCTCGAAGCCCCCCTCCGCTGTGTGCGTCCCCCGCACACAGCTTTTTTTTGCCGGTTTTTACCGCATCGGATCATGATTTATGCTGCCCGTATGGCGAAAAACCGCGAGCAGCCCCGCAAGCCCAAAAAGTCCAAGCCCCGGCGGGCCGACGAAGCGACGCTGATGAAGGCGGCGCTGGCGTATCTCGAACGCTACGGCACGTCCCGGGACAACCTGCGCCGCGTTCTCATGCAGCGCCTTGAGCGCGCCGCGCGGGCCTACGGCACCGACAGGCAGGCCGGAACCGAGATCATCGAGTCCATCCTCGATCGCTGCGAGGCCGCCGGAGTGCTCGACGACGAACGCTACGCCCGCCGCAGCGCCGAGACGTATCTGGCGAGCGGCGAGTCCTTGCGCGCGATTCGAAGCCGCCTGGCCCGCAAGGGCGTCGCTTTGGGTTTGATCGAGGACGCCGTGAACGCGCTCCGGTCCGCGACGCCGCAGCCCGACGTGGCGGCCGCGATCCGTCTCGCCCGGCGCCGCCGGCTGGGGCCTTACCGCCCGCCCGCGAACCGGGAGAAATACCGGGACAAGGATCTCGGCGTGCTGGCCCGCGCCGGGTTCTCCTTCGGCCTTGCCCGCAAGATCGTCGAAGCCGAGGACGAGGAAACGCTGG
>JAVJPD010000060.1:0-3895 GCA_040216475.1 Rhodospirillales bacterium | reverse complement strand
CGAGATCATGTCCCAGCCAGGATGGATGCAGGTCACCGGCGTTTCCTTTGCCCAGACCTGATCCATGACGGAGAGGTCCTTGGTGGCGAAGGCCACGTAAAAGGCATCATTGGCGAACAGCACGGCGGCCTGGTCGGACATGGAGCTTCCCGAATCGTTTTATGGGCGGGTTCGATGTGCCTGCAGTCTAGCGTGCGCGAATGCTCGGGGAGAAGGGGCTTTCAGGCCACCCTGTTGTTCCGTAAGGCTTTCCGGTACGGTGGCGCCATGAATGGGGGGACGATCTATCACATCTGCAAGCGCGCCGAATGGCAGGCCGCGACGGATGAAGGCGTTTACCGGGGGTCGTCCCAGGACGCCGCCGACGGCTTCATCCATTTCTCCAGCCGCGAGCAAGTGCGCGCCAGTGCCGCGAAGCACCGGGCGGGTCAGGACGGCCTGGTGCTGCTGAGCGTCGATCCGGATTTGTTGGGAGAAGAACTGAAGTGGGAGGCCTCGCGCGGCGGCATGCTGTTTCCGCATCTCTACGGGCCGTTGCCGTGCGAGGCCGTCGTTCGGGTCGACGGCCTGCCGCTCGGCGATGACGGCCTGCACGTGTTTCCCGGCGGCTTTCCCGGCTTCGAGGAGGTGCCGTCATGACCGGGTGGTATGATCTGGCGGGCGCCGCGCTACGGCTGATCGATCCCGAGACCGCGCACCGTTGCGCCGTTTGCGCGCTCAAGGCCGGTCTGGTGCCGCAGCCCGAACGGCTCGACGATCCGTGTTTGCGGGTTTCCCTATGGGGCTTGGATTTTCCCAATCCGGTCGGCCTCGCCGCGGGCTTCGATAAGAACGCCGAGGTATTCGCGCCGCTATTGTCGCAGGGGTTCGGCTTCGCCGAGGTCGGCAGCGTGACGCCGCGTCCGCAGCCGGGCAACCCGCGGCCGCGTCTTTTCCGGCTCGGCGAAGACGGTGCGGTGATCAACCGGCTCGGCTTCAACAACGACGGCATGCACGCAATCGCCGAACGCTTGCGCCAGGGCCGCCTGGGACTGGTCGGCGTCAATCTCGGCAAGAATTTCGATAGCACCGACGCCGCCGCCGATTACGCCGCCGGCGTCGAGGTGTTGGCGCCGCTCGCCGATTACGTGGTGGTGAACGTCTCCTCGCCGAACACGCCGGGCCTGCGTGCGCTCCAAGGAAAAGAGCCTTTGCGGGCGTTGTTGAGCGCCGTTAAGGATGCCTTGAAACGCACGGTGCCGAACGGGCGGCCGTTGCTGCTCAAGATCGCGCCCGATCTGACCGAAGAAGACAAACGCGACATCGCCGAGGTCGTGCTTGAGATGGGCATCGACGGCCTGATCGCGACCAATACGACGCTCGCCCGCCCGGATGTCCTGAAAAGCAAGCATCGGATCGAGACGGGGGGCTTGAGCGGGCGGCCGTTGTTCGCACCTTCGACGGAAGTCTTGCGCGACATGTACCGGTTGACCGAAGGCAAGGTGCCGCTGATCGGCGTCGGCGGCATCGCCTGCGGCTGGGACGCCTATGCCAAGATCAAGGCCGGCGCGTCCCTCGTGCAGCTCTACACGGCGCTCGTCTATCACGGCCCGGCGTTGGTGAACCAAATCAAGGAAGAGCTGGTGCGCCTTTTGTTCGCCGACGGCTACGACCGCATCGAACAAGCCATCGGCGCCGATCACCGCTGAATTTTTTAGTGCCTTTCGTCCTTCCGCGGGATGACGACGCCGAACTTGGGCGCGATCCAGAGGAAGATCAGCGGCGCCGCCAGCAACAGGAAGATCACCCGGAACACGTGATGGGTCGAGATGAAGGCGATGTCGATGTTGAGCGACAGGCTGATCAGGGTCATCTCGACGATGCCGCCGGGCGCGAACGCGAGCAGCAGAACCTTGAACGGCAGGCCGGTCAGGGCTTCGAGGATGGCGGCGAACACGGCGGCGCCGCCGATGAAGGCGACCGTAATGCCGGCGCTGGCCATGACGAGCCGGGAAACTTCGCGCAGCGAGATGCCGACGAACTGGCAGCCGAGCGCCGCGCCGAACACGACCTGCGCGATATCGATCAAGAGTTCGGGCAGGTTGGCGGACGTGACGCCGCTGATGTGCAGCGCCGCGCTCAACAGCAGCGGTCCGAGGATCTGATAGGCGGGGAGGCGGATTTTCCGGCCGCCGAGATAGCCGACGACGGCGCATGCGATCAGCAGGGCGAGATCGAACAAGGCGATGTCCGAGCTGGCCTCGGCGGTGGCGGCGCGCGCGGCCGGGGTGTAATCGTAATAGAATCGGTACCAGAATGGGATGATCAGCACGGTCAGCATGAGGCGGACGCTGTGCATCAAGGTGACGACGCGCTCGTCGCCGCCGAATTCCCGCGCGAGAATGACCATTTCGGCCAGCGCGCCGGGCGACGCGGCGAAGAACGAATTCGCGAAGCCGAGCTTCAGGGATTTATAGAGCCAAAAGATGAGTCCGCCGCCGACGGTGATGATGAAGATCAGCACCGCCGCCAGGCTGATCGGCCACTTGACCGCTTGGCTGAAGATGTCCGGCGTGAAGCCGCTGCCGAGCATGACGCCGAGCAACGTGGTCATGTAGGTGCGCAGTTTGCCGGGGCCCTGCAGTTTCACGCCCGAAAGCGCCAGCGCCAGCGTGATCAGCAGCGCACCGATCAGCCAGGGCAGGGGCAGCGTTAATTTTTCGGCCGCGAATCCGCCGACGGCGCCGATGGCGAGAGTGACGGCGACCGCGCCGATCAAGCGTGGCGTGAGCGAGGACAGAAATGCCGGTTTCTTCAAAACGATCGTCTTTTGGTTTTCGATTACGGAATGAATTGTTCGCGGATGATCCGCTCTTCCAGGTTGTGTTCCGGGTCGAACAATAATGTCGGCGTGAACCGGTTGCTTTCCCGGACCTCGACCCGGACGACGTCGCGGATTTCGGTGAAGTCGGCGACCGCGCTGACCGAGCGGCGTTCGGGGTCGATGATCTCGAACACCACCTTGGCGGTATGCGGCAGCAGGGCGCCGCGCCAATGGCGGGGCCGGAAAACGCTGATCGGCGTGAGGGCGAGAAGCCCCGCGCCGATGGGAATGATCGGGCCGTGCGCGGACAGGTTATAGGCCGTGCTGCCGGCGGGGGTCGCCAGCAGCGCGCCGTCGCAGATCATCTCTTCCATGCGCATGATGCCGTCGACATGAATGCGGATCTTGGCCGCCTGGCGGGTCTGACGCAGAAGCGACACCTCGTTGACGGCAAGCGCGCCATGTTCCTTGCCGGACCTGTCGGTCGCGTTCATGCGCAGCGGGCGCAGCTCGATGGGTTTGGTCGCGGCGATCCGCTCGTGAAGATCGTCTTCCCGGTACTCGTTCATCAGGAAGCCGACCGAGCCGCGATTCATGCCGAAGATCGGCGTCTTCCTGTCCATGAACCGGTGCAGGGTTTCGAGCATGAAGCCGTCGCCGCCGAGCGCCACGACCAGATCCGCCCCGTCGGGCGCCGCGTGCGCATAGAGCTTCTTCAGGCGCTGTTCCGCCGCCTGGGCTTCATCGTTCTGCGCGGCGACGATGGCAAGAGCGTCGAATTTCATCAGGTTGCCTGTGTCTGTGCCGGCCAGCCGTCCGGCGGTGCCGCACCATACCCGCAAGGGCTGGCGGGGAAAAGAGGGAAGCGCCGGGAAAGTGATCAGCCGCCGGTGACGCTCATGTGGCGGGCGACGGAAGGCTCCAGGTTGCGGCCGATGACGAAATCGTGCCCCTTGGGTTTGCGCCCGATGGCTTCGTCGATGGCGGCCATGAGCAGCTCGTCGCTTTCGCTTCGGCGCAGGGGCTTGCGCAGGTCCGCGTTGTCCATCTGTCCCAGGCACATGTACAGCATGCCGGTGCAGGTCAGGCGCA
>JAVJPD010000059.1:0-5926 GCA_040216475.1 Rhodospirillales bacterium | reverse complement strand
CTTCCGATCTGTCTCGACCTATCAGGCCGCCATGCTGGCGGGGCTTTTGAAGGCGCCGTCGCGCTATAACCCGCTTGCCGATCCGAAGCAGGCACAGGCGCGCACGCGCCAGGTCCTCGCGAACATGGTCAATGCCGGCTACCTCACCGAGGCCGGCGCCGCCCGCGCGATGCGCCGAAAAAGTGCGGTGATCGATAAGATTCCGGCGCAGCGCAGCGCGCGTTATTTCATCGACTGGGTGCTCGCGCAGATACCGAGCTACGTTTCGCCGGGCCACGGCGACATCGTGGTCGAGACCACGCTCGATCCCGGCTTGCAACGCTGGACCGAAGCGGAGGTGCGCGCGGTGATCGCGGAATCGGGCCGCGCCGCGCGTATTTCCGAGGCCGCCCTGGTGGCGCTCGCGCCCGACGGCGCGGTCCGCATCATGATCGGCGGCAAACGCTATGCCAACAGCCAGTTCAACCGCGCGGTGCAGGCGTTGCGCCAGCCCGGCTCCGCGTTCAAGCCCATCGTCTATCTCGGCGCGCTGGAGCAGGGCCTGAAGCCCGACACGATGCTGCTCGACGCGCCGCTCGACATCGGCGGCTGGGAGCCGCGCAATTTCGACCGGCGTTACAGGGGCAACGTCACGATGCGCGTCGCGCTGGCGGATTCGATCAACACGGTTGCGGTCCGGCTCGGTCGGAAGGTCGGCATCGATCGCTTGATCAAGACCGCGCGGCGGCTCGGCATTACCTCGCCGATGCGCCGCGATCTGAGCCTGGCCTTGGGCGCGGTCGAGATGAGCCTCCTCGAGTTGACCGGAGCATACGCACCGTTCGCCAACGGCGGCGCCGGGGTATGGCCCTATGCGATCCGCGCGATCAAGAGCAAGGATGGGCGGGTGCTCTACGAACGGTCCGGTTCCGGTCCGGGCCGTGTGGTCAAGGCCGAGCACGTCGCGGCGATGAACGGCATGCTCGCGAAGGTCCTGATCGACGGCACCGGCAAGCACGCGAAGCTGGACCGGCCGGCAGCGGGCAAGACCGGCACCAGCCAGAACTCGCGCGACGCCTGGTTCATCGGCTACACGCCGCAACTGATCGCGGGCGTTTGGATGGGCAACGACGACGGCACGCCGATGCAGCGGGTCACCGGCGGCGGCCTGCCCGCGGTTCTGTGGAAGCGCTTCATGACCCACGCGCTCGACGGCGCTGAGGAGCGGGACCTGCCCGGTGCCGACCCGTTCGAGGAGAAAGGCTTCTGGGAGCGCCTGTTCTCGTCGCTCTAGAGCCGGTCATGGTTAGTCGGAATCGCTCATTGCCAACCATTCGGCATGGGCCAAAATAGCGATCCGACAACCATGTGAATCGGCTCTAAGTTATTGATATAGATCGGATTCACATGATTTATCGGAACCGAACAATGTTTCCGATAAATCATGATCCGATCTAGCGCGCTATTTTTTGGATTTTTTATTGAGCTTTTTGATCGTTGCCGAGGTGCTTTGCCCGGGGACCAGTTCGGCGAGGAATACCTTGCCGCCGTGGCGCTCGACGACATCGGCGCCGACCACCGTGGCGCGGGTGTAATCCGCCCCTTTGATCAAAACGTCGGGACGAATTTTTTCGATCAGCTTCAAGGGCGTGTCCTCGGAAAAGATCGTGACCGCGTCGACGTCGGCCAGGGATGCCAGCACGGCGGCGCGCGCAGCCTCGTTCTGCACCGGCCGTCCCGCTCCCTTGAGGCGCGCGACCGACGTGTCCGCGTTCAAGGCGACGATCAACCGGTCGCAGGCGTTTCTGGCCTGCTTGAGCAGCGACACGTGCCCGGGGTGCAGCAGATCGAAGCAACCGTTGGTGAAGCCGACGCGCCATCCCCGGCGGCGCCAGAGATCGATGCGGTCGAGCAAGGACTCGAGCGCGAACACCTTGGCCTCGGCATCCGACAGCGTTTGATGGTGCAGCGCCGCGACGATCTCTTCGGCGTTTGCGGTCGCGGTGCCGACCTTGCCGACGACGATCCCGGCGGCGGCGTTGGCGATCCGGGCGGCATCCTCGAGCGCGGCGCCGACCGACAGTCCGGCGGCCAGCGCGGCGACCACGGTATCGCCGGCACCCGACACGTCGAACACGTCGCGCGCCTCGGTGGCGAGATGCACCGGTTTGCCGTTGGCGGCGATCAGCGTCATGCCGTCGCGGCTGCGCGTCGCCAGCACGGCGCCGAGGCGGTGCTTTTTGATCAGGCTTTTCGCCGCCGCGATTACGGCCTTATCCGAGTCCACTGCCCGGCCGCTCGCCCGGCGCAGCTCCTGGCGGTTCGGCGTGATCACGGACGCACCGGCGTAATCGGCGTAGGACGTGCTTTTGGGATCGACGATAACCGGTACTTTTGCCTTGCGGGCGGCGGCGATCAATTCCTTGGCGATGCCGTCCGTCAGCATGCCCTTGCCGTAGTCGGACAGCACCAAAACGGCGCTGTTTTTCAGCGCCTCGTTCGCGGCTTTTAGAACGTCCTTGCGCGTTTTGACGTCGATCGGCGCGACGGTTTCGCGATCGGCGCGCATCAACTGCTGGGCGCCGGCGAGATAGCGGGTCTTGATCGCGCTTTGCCGGGCGGGCTCGGTGAGCAGCGTCGCCTTGACGGTTTTCAGCGCCCTCAACAGAGAGCGTATTTCCGCGCCCGCGCCGTCCTTGCCGATGAGGCCGACGACGTGCACGCGCGCGCCGAGGGCGGCCAGGTTGCGCACCACGTTGCCGGCGCCGCCGAGCATCGCGGTTTCACTCTCGATGCGCAGCACCGGAATCGGCGCCTCGGGCGAGATGCGCTCGACGTTGCCCGATACGAAACGATCGAGCATGACGTCGCCGATGCAAAGCACGTTCGCGTTCCTGAGCGATCCGATCAGCGCGATGAGGTCGGTTCCGGCGGTCATGGTTTCCTGAATTCCCGTTCCAGCGCGCCGCACAGCATGTGCCCGAGCAGGATGTGCATTTCCTGAATGCGTCCGGTGTCCCGCGCCGGCACCACGACGAGCGGATCGGCGAGGCCGCTCATGCGCCCGCCGTCGCGGCCCGAGAACCCGGCGGCGACGGCGCCGCGCGTCTTGGCCATCGTGAGGCCGCGAATCACGTTTTCGCTGTTGCCCGAGGTCGAGATGCCGAGGGCGACGTCGCCCTTGTTGCAGAGCGCCTCGACCTGGCGGGCGAACAATTCGTCGTAACTGTAATCGTTGGCGATCGCGGTCAGCGCCGAGGTATCGGTCGTCAGCGCGATCGCCGGCAGCGGCACGCCGTCGACTTCGTAGCGCACGATCAGTTCGGTCGCGATGTGCTGGGCGTCGGCGGCGCTGCCGCCGTTGCCGAACAGCACCAGCTTGCCGCCGTTCCCGTACGTATCGATGCAGGCCTCGATCAGGCGGGTGAACGGCGCGAGAACGGCTTCGCGGGTGGCGGCGAAGGTTTCGGCGTGTTCGTCCAGTTCGGCCTGTAAGAACGCATCCAGCGTCATGAGTCGTCGTCTCCGTTATAAATCATAAATCGACCGCCGCGCCGCTGCGCAGGGATTCGAGCACGGCGATGGTGGCCCGGCCGGTCTCGATCAATTCGGCCTCGTCGATGGGCGCCGCGCCGTTCGCGATCACCGCGTCGACAAAGGCGGCCACTTCCGCGCCGACGCCTTTCCCGGCGGCGGCGTCGACGCGTTTGCTCCGGCCCTGTTCGACGAGAATTCCCTCGCGGAAATCGTCGATGGCCATGACCGCGCCGCCGGCATAGGCCTCGATCCGTTCCTTGCTGAACACGGTGTCGCCGCGCGCGGTGTAGGCGATGGCGGCGAGGCTGCCGTCGGCAAATCTTAAGGTGATGGCGGCGTCCTCGCAGGGCACGGTGCCGCCGCGTGGCGCGTTCGCCTGCACCGATTCGACGGGCGCCTTGATCAGAAAGCGCGCGAGATCGACGAAATGGCACGCTTCGCCGAGCAGCCGCCCGCCGCCTTCTTCGGCGCTGTGAATCCAATGATCCGCGGGCAAGGCGCCGGTGTTGACGCGTATGAGCACGAACTTGGCGCCGTCATGGCGGCTAAGAAAATCGCGCATGGCGATGCTCAAGGGCGCGAAGCGGCGGTTGAAGCCGACCTGGAAGAACGCTTTTGATTCGTTGCGCGCCGCGGCGACGGCGTTGAGGTCTTCATGCGTCAGCGCGAGCGGCTTCTCGACCAGCACCGCCTTGTTCGCCTTGAGCGCCTTCACCGTCAACGCAGCGTGATTGTCGTGGCGGGTCGCGATCACGACCGCGTTGATGGCCGGGTTGGCGAGAACGTCCGCCTCGTCGGTGCCCGCGTGCGCGAAACCGAACGTATCCTGGGTGTGTTCGGCCGACGCGCCGCGCTCGCTGATGAGCGTGTGCAACGACACGTGATTCGATTTCTTGAGCGCCGGCAGCAGTTGCGCGCGCGCGAAATTGCCCGCGCCGATCATGCCGATCACGCATTTATCTTCCGCCGCCGCGATCTTCGGATGGGGAAACGCCTTCGGCGCTTTATCGGTGGAGGTGCCTGTGGGTTTGTCGGCGTAATTCAGGACCACGCCGAGGTGCGGCTCACGGCCCGAGGTAACCAAGTCGTAGGCGGCCTCGGCGTGTTCGAAGGCATATCGGTGCGTGATCAGCGGCTTGACGTCGAGGCGGTGCGCGTTTTCGGGCGCCATCAAGCGCACGCATTCGGCGAGGTTCGCGGTCTCGGTCCAGCGCACGTAGCCCTCGGGGTAATCGACGCCGCGCTGTTCGTAATCGGCGTCGTAGCGTCCGGGGCCGTAGGAGCGCGAGACGATGATAGTCAATTCCTTTTGCATGAAGTCGCGGTAGGAAAATTCGGTGCCGGTCTTGCCGACGAGCACCACGCGCGCGCGGTCGCGCGCGATGGCCGCGGCCGTGTCGAACGGCTCGCTCGAATCGGTGGCGGCGGCGACGATCACGCCGTCGACGCCGAGGCCGTGCGACCAGTTCATGACCCGCTCGGCCGTGGCGCCGGAAAGCTGCAACGGCAGTTCCGCGCCGAGCCGGCGGGCGAGATCGACGCGCTCGGCGTCGAAATCGAGCGCGACGACGCGCGCGCCGGATAGGGTCAAAAACTGGCAGGCCAGTTGCCCGACCAGGCCGAGGCCGAGCACGGCGACGCGTTCGCCGAGTTTAGCGTCGGCGTTGCGCACCGCGTGCAGCGCAATGGCGCCGAGCGTCGCGAAGCAGGCTTCCTCGTCGGGCACGTTTTTCGGCACCGGCACCGCGAGATTCTTCGGCACCACGTTCATCTCGGCGTGATTGGCGAGCCCGGCGCCGGCGACCGCGACCCGCTCGCCGACCCGGAATCGGCCCTCGAGGCCCGCGCCCACCGCCACCACGGTGCCGGACGCGGAGTAGCCGAGCGGCAGCGGCTCGTCGAGCCGCGCCATCACCGCCTTCACGGTTTCGGCGATGCCGTCGCGGCGCAGCTTGCCCAGGATCTTCTTGACCAGGTCCGGGCGGGCCTTGGCCTTGCCGAGCATGCTCTTGCGCGCGAACTCGGTGATCAGCCGGTCGGTCCCGGCCGAGATCAGGGAAGCCCGGGTTTGCACCAGGAGATACCCCGCCTTCACTTGCGGCGGCGGAACCTCTTTCAGCGCCAGCTTGCCGGTGCGAGCGCTTTGAATGACCTGTTTCATGGCGCCTTTGTACCCCGATTTTTGGGGCTTTGGCAAAGCGCCAGTCCGCACCCGGTCCGGAAAAAGGCTTTATTCTTACGCCCTTGGCCGCTATTGCTCACCCCCATGTGTGGTGTTGCCGCCCTTTATGCCTACGCGCAAGCCGCTCCGCCCGTGGCGCGCGAGGAGCTTTCGTCGATTCGCGACGCGATGACCGCGCGCGGCCCCGACGGCGCGGGGCTGTGGATTTCCGACGACAGCCGCGTCGGC
>JAVJPD010000058.1:0-4513 GCA_040216475.1 Rhodospirillales bacterium | reverse complement strand
CGGCGGCCGCGCCGTGGCCGGTC
Organism: Rhodospirillales bacterium; assembly: GCA_040216475.1. Classification (GTDB taxonomy): domain Bacteria; phylum Pseudomonadota; class Alphaproteobacteria; order Rhodospirillales; family CALINB01; genus CALINB01. Next base: position 4,490 of record JAVJPD010000058.1, on the reverse strand, counting down.
ATCTTCAGCGTGCACAAGAACGAACTGGCGCTCAGCCTGCCGGCGAAGGCCGCGGCGGAGGCTCACAGCGTTTTGTTTTTCCCGCACGACTACGGCGCGATCGACAACGCCGCGCCGCAAACGTTCGGGCTGCACCAGGGTCGCGCGGTCCTCAAGATGACCCCGGGCACCATGATCACGGATAAAACGGACCGGCTGTCCGGCACCATCGTGATGGTCTTTAAAAACGGCGAGGCGTCCGTTTCGAAAGCCTACGAGATAACGGCAAGCCGTAACGATCGGACGTTATAAGAACCCTTTCATTCATTAGGAGTTCGACCATGAAGACGCTGACCTTTAAATTCGCCCTGCTGAGCGCGGCATTGCTGCTGACGCTCGGATTCGCGAACCCCGGCACCGCCGGCGCCACGCCGGCGGTCGGCAAACCGGCCCCGGCCTTTACCGGCATCGATGCCCAAGGAAAAATGCATGCCTTGAGCGACTACAAGGGCTCCATCGTCGTTCTCGAATGGACCAATCACCAATGTCCGTTCGTCGAGAAACATTATGCCACCGGCAATATGCAGAAACTGCAGGCCGCGGCGCGCAAGCAAGGGATCGTCTGGCTTGCCGTTCTGTCCTCCGCCCCCGGCGAGCAGGGCTATCTGGAATCGAAGGGCGCGCAAGCGATCAGCAAGAGCATGAAAGCCAAGCACACGGCGAAGATTCTCGATCCCAAGGGCATCATCGGGCGCATGTACGGCGCGCGCACCACGCCGCACATGTACGTCATCGATAAATCCGGCACGCTGGTTTACATGGGCGGCATCGACGACAAGCCGTCGACCGACCACGACGACGTCAAAACCGCCAAGAACTACGTCACGGCGGCGCTGGACGACATCGCCGGCGGCAAACCCGTCAAAACCCCCGTCAGCCGGCCCTACGGCTGCAGCGTGAAATACTGACGCCCTTTAACCGAATACCGATAGCGCCGCCGTCAGTCTTTCGGCGGCGGCGCCGTTTCCCCCGGCGTTTCATTCTATTGAAACTTTTCCTGTCCATCGCGCCGACGATGGATAGAATAGTGTCTTCTCATGCCATTCCAGCCATCAACAACGGATTCGGCGGTCTTGGCTCCCCATTGATTTAAGAGCGCATGGCAGAAGAACCGAGCCCGGCACAGACGGAAGCACCACCCCCCGGCGGCAACACCGTCAAGGGCATGCTCTACATCACGGTGACCTCCATCAGCGGCTCCGTGCTGCTGACGATCACGCGGTTTCTCACTCATACGATGCACCCGTTCGAAATCACGTTCTTCCGGGCGCTGTTCAGCCTGCTGTCGTTCGCGCCGTTCTTCGTTCGCCAGGGCCTGAAGCCGCTCAAATCGGACAACAAGAAGTGGCATCTGCTGCGCGGCGCCATTCAGGTGCTGCAGCTTTCCATGGGCGTGACCGCCGTCAAAATGACGGCCGTTTCCAAATTTACGGCATTGCGCTTCACCGGCCCGCTGTTCGCAACGCTGCTGACCCTCCTCTTCCTCGGCGAGAAGGTTCGCATGCGCCGAATCGCCGCCCTGCTGTTCGGCTTTCTCGGCGCGCTCGTCATCCTGCGCCCGGGCGTGGTGCCGCTGGAACTCGGCGCCCTGCTGACGATCGGCTCGGCGGCTGCCTGGGCCGTGATCTCCATCATCGTCAAAATCCTGACCCGGACCGACTCCAGCATCACGATCACGATTTATTCGGTCATTTTCATGACCCCGATCGCGTTCATCATCGCCCTGCCGGTGCTGACCATGCCGACATGGCAGGAGCTCGGGCTATTGATCGTCATCGGGCTTCTCAACAGCATCGGCCACGTCTGCCGCGCCGAAGCCTTCAAGGCAGCCGATCTGAGCGCCGTGTTGCCGGTCGAATTCTCGCGGCTGATCTGGATTTCCCTGCTCGGCTTCTTCCTGTTCGGCGAAGTGCCAGAAATCTGGACCTGGCTCGGCGGCATCATGATCTTTTCGGCCAACCTTTACATCGCGATCCGAGAGCGCAAGCTCAAAGGCACCACCAAGCCGCCGGCGATGGGCTGAGGAAGACGGATCGTGGCGAAACGGGACTTCCCCTTCTCCAAGCTCGTCAACGCCGAACCGACGGCGTTCCGCGGCATCATGTGGATGCTGCTGGCGACGGCCACGGCGGCGCTGCAAAACGCCCTGATCAAATTCATGTCGCACGGCCTGCCGTTCGCCGAGGTGCTGTTCTTCCGCAGCCTGTTCAGCCTCGGCTTTTTCATGCCGGCGATCCTGCACGGCAGCTTCGAGGCCGCCAAAACCAAGCGCCTGACGCTGCACTGCGTACGCGGCGCCATTCATGGCTGTGCCCAGATTTTCTTTTTCTTCGCCCTCGCCACCACGCCGCTCGCCGTCGTCGCCGCGCTCAACTTCACGGGCCCGCTGTTCAGTACCGTCCTCGCCGCGCTGTTTCTCGGCGAAGTCGTGCGCGCCCGGCGCATCACGGCGCTGGCCCTCGGTTTCGCCGGCGCCATGATCGTGATCCGCCCGGGGTTTATCGAGATCGAGCTCGGCGCCATCGCGACGCTCGCTTCGGCTTTTTTCTGGGGCATGTCCCTGATGTGCATGAAGATCCTATCGCGCACGGAATCGAGCCTGACGATCTCGCTGTTCGGACTCATCTTCTCGCTCATCATTTCGCTCGCCTTCACCATTCCGAACTGGCAGATGCCGACCTTGATGCACTTCCTCTGGCTGGTGGTGATGGGCGGCATCAACGCGATCAGCCAATTCAGCCGCACCCAAGCCATCAAAGAGGCCGATCTTTCCTTGGTCATGCCGCTCGATTTCACCCGCTTGGTATGGGTCTCCATCCTCGGCTATTTCTTCTTCGGCGAGGTTCCCGACATCTGGACCTGGCTCGGCGGCATCGTCATTTTCGCCTCGGCCACCTACATCGCCTACCGCGAACGCCGGACTAAAAACGCGCCGGACAAGCCCGCTTGAAAATCCCCGCACGGTGCTTATGATCCCCAGTCAACGATAAGACGACGCCGGAAAACCGGGAAGGCTTGACATTCAGCCGTCATAAATACGATTAGGGAGCGAACGCCATGAGCACGGCAGGGACAAATTCGCCGGACTCCATCCAAGCGACGCCGCTGACGCCGGTACTCGCCGCCGAGATCACCGGCGCCGATCTGTCGCAACCCCTCTCCGACGACGCTTTCGCCAAGATCTACCGTTATTTCCTCGACCACGAGGTTCTGGTGTTTCGCGGCCAAGACATCTCCGCCAAGCAGTTCGTCGATTTCAGCCGCCGGTTCGGGCCGCTGGCGATCCATCATTTCAACGATCCCGCCAACACCATCGAGGGCCTGCCGGAAATCCGCATCCTCTCGAACGTCAAGAAGAACGGCAAGCTCATCGGCTCGTACCGTTCCGGCGAGTATTGGCATTTCGATCTGTCCTTTTACGAGAAAACCTCGCACGCGACCGTACTCTACGGTCTCGAATGCCCGCCCGAGGGCGCCGACACGATGTTCGCCAGCGCAACAAGGGCCTATGAGTCGCTCTCGGACGACATGAAGGAAAAAGTCTCGGCCATGACCGGCATTTTCGCGCGCAACACGACCTATGCCGAACGCTACCCGGAACGCCCGCCGCTGACCGAAGAGCAACTCAACGAGGTGCCGCCGGTCGAGCACCCGCTCGTGAATACGCACCCCGAAACCGGCAAGCGCTGCCTGCATCTTTCGTGGTCCTACACCGCCGGGATCGTCAGCATGGAACGGGCCGAGGCGCGCATGTTCGTCACCGAGCTCGAACAGTACATTACCCAACCGCAATTCGTTTACAGCCACAAGTGGCAGCCGAAGGATCTGATCGTGTGGGACAACCGCAGCCTGTTGCACCGGGCCACGCCCTACGATCCGAAATACCGCCGCGTGATCTATCGCGCCCAGGTGCTCGGCGACAAGCCGTACCTGGCACCCGTTTCATAAAACCATAAGGAGATGACCGTGAAACCCGATGTTTTGATCGCCGTGAAGCTGCCGCCCGACACCATTGCGCTGCTCGAAGAGCATTTCACCTGCCACAAGCTGTTCGACGCCGAGGACCGCGACGCGTTTCTGAAAGACGCCGGCGGCAAATGCCGCGCCATGGCCACCAACGGCCTCAACGGCTACAAACGCGATCTCGTCGACGCGCTGCCGAAGCTCGAGATGATCTCGGTGTGGGGTGCCGGCCTGCAGGCGCTCGATCTAGACGCCGCACGCGAGCGCAACATCATGGTCACCAACACGCCGGACAACTCCAAGCTGGCCGTGTCCGATCTCGGCATGGGCCTGCTGCTGGCGACCGCGCGTTTGATCGGCGACGGCGACGCGTTCGTCTCCACCGGCGCCTGGTCGAACAAGGCGTTCGGGCGCAACGGCATCGGCGTGACGGGCAAGACCCTCGGCATCGTGGCGCTCGGCACCATCGGGCGCGGCGTCGCCAAGCG
>JAVJPD010000057.1:0-7682 GCA_040216475.1 Rhodospirillales bacterium | reverse complement strand
TCGAGGCCCATCATGCGGCAGGCGGCCAGGCATGTGGCGAAGGAAGCGTACGTCGCCGGGCTGCGCCAGCCGCGCCGCGACAGGTTCGGCTCGCCGCAAAAGGTGGCCAGGCGCAGTTGCACTTCATAAGCGACGATCAGGCCGAGCAGGGCGTCGCGGCCGCTCAGATTTTCGGACTCTGCTAAGGCGAGAACGGCGGCGAGATTACTGCTCGGGTGCGAGGAGTCGCGCGAGAACTGATAGTCGTTGAAATCGAGATAGCGGGTCATGACGCTGTTGATGAAAGCCGCCAGGGGGGCCGAGGTCTTGGCTTTCTCGCCGAGGATCGTCGCCTGGGGATTGCCGCCCCAGGCATCGATCGTCTTGCGCACGATGGCGACGGGTTCGGCCTCGCGCCCGCCGACGGCGCAGGCCAGCGAATCCAAAACCAAACGTTTGGTTCGATGGATGACGTCCTGCGGCAGGTCTTCGTAGCGGATGGCGAGCATGCACTCGGCCAATCGGCGGCTGACGGTCTTGGGCGTTTCGAGCATCGCGTCACGACCTTCCGGATGGTTTGTTGAGCCTTAGACGGGCAGAACGTCCTCGCCCTGGAATTGGGTGCGGTACATGACCCGGCGTTGGGTGGGGTCGACCTCGTCGCGATAATGCATGGCGCTGCGGTTGTCCCAGACCAAAAGATCGCCCGGCCGCCATTGATGGGTCCATTTCAGTTTCTCGTCGGTGGCGTGCGCCCATAGGAAATCGAGCAGTTCCTCGCTTTCCTTTTCGGGCAGTCCCTCGATGAATTGGGATGGATAGACGCGCCGGCGGCCGAGATAGAGCGCGGGTTTGCCGGTCACGGGATGGCGGCGCACCAGCGGGTGCATCGGTCCCGGCACCTCTTCCGGCTTCGTCGGTTTCTTGAGCCCCGGGCGAAGCTCGCCCGCCGAGTTGCGGCTGGCATCCTGCTTGGAACGTCGCCCGGCGATTGTTTTCTTAACGTCGTTGGGCAGGGTTTCGAAGGCGATGTATTGGTTGTTGAACGATGTGTTGCCGGTGCCGTTGTCCGGAATCTCGAGTGAAAACAGGCAGCTGCCCGCCGGCGGTTTGTCGACGTAGGAATTGTCGGAGTGCCAGACGACCTCGAGGCTGCCGAGGCTGTGATTATGCATCGACGGGTTGCCGTTCGCGTCTAAATTCGAGTTGATCGACATTTCGCGCGGCGTGTCGGGCAGCTTGATGCCGGCCTGTTCCCAATATTTGCGCGCGCCGCCGACCTGCGGCGTGCCGAAGACGGAAGCGGCGGTCACGAATTGCTCGGGGTTGAGCGTTTGGCCGCGAATGAGCAGAACGAGATGATCGGCCCAGGCCTGTTGCAGGGCGGCCCGGGTCCCGTCGCTCAAGGGTTCGGAAAGATCGACGCCGCGGACTTCGGCGCCGACCGCCGCACCGGTGGGAACAATTTCGATTTGTACTGCCATGATCGTTTCTCCCTGACGGTTACATCCCTGCTTGCGATACGAATTTATGGTTGAGGTATACGTCCAGGCCCTCGGTCGCGCATTCGGACCCGTAGCCGCTTTCCTTGACGCCGCCGAACGGCGTTTCCGGCATGGTGATGTTGACGCTGTTGACCCCGACCATGCCGGTTTCGAGCGCACCCGATAGTTTGGCCGCGGTCTTGGTCGAGCCGGTGAAGGCGTAGGAAGCGAGTCCGTAGGGCAGGCGGTTGGCGCGCTCGATCACTTCGTCGAACGTGGAGAACCGGGCGATGGGGGCGAGCGGACCGAACGGCTCGTCGTTCATGATACGGGCATCCTCGGGCACGTCGGTCATCACCGTGGGCTCGTAGAAATAGCCTTTATTCCCCATGCGCTTGCCGCCGGTTTCGATTTTGGCGCCGTGATCGCGGGCGTCCTGCACGAATTCGTCCATGGCCTCCAAACGGCGCCGGTTGGCGAGCGGGCCCATCTGGGTCGCCTTGTCCATGCCGTCCCCGACCTTGAGGCTCTTGGCATACGCAATAAAGGCCTCGGCGAATTTGTCGTGAATGGAGTCCTGCACGTAGAACCGGGTCGGCGAGATGCAGACTTGGCCCGCGTTGCGGTATTTGAAACCGGCGATCTGCTTGACGGCGAGATCGACGTCGGCGTCCTCGAACACCAGCACCGGCGAATGCCCGCCGAGCTCGAAGGTGCAGCGGATCATGTGTTGCGCGGCCAGGGCGGCCAAGTGCTTGCCGACGGGGATCGAGCCGGTGAAGCTCAATTTACGGATGCGCCCCGAGCCGATGAGATGGCGCGACACCGTATCGGGCACGCCGAAGACGACATTGAGCACGCCCGCGGGCAGGCCGGCGTCAATGAAGGCGCGCGCGAGCGCGATGCCGGTGCCTGGCGTTTCCTCCGACGGCTTGGCGATGACCGAGCAGCCGGCGGCCAAGGCGGCAGCCATTTTGCGCACCGGCGTGATGATCGGAAAGTTCCACGGGCTCAAGGCGAGCGAGACGCCGATCGGTTCGGTCACCATGAAGCTGTTGAAGCGGGCATCCCGCGACGGGATCACCCGGCCGTAGGCGCGCTTGCCTTCCTCGGCGAACCATTCGATGGTTTCGACCGACCGCAGGATTTCGCCCTTGGCCTCGGCGAGCGGTTTGCCTTGTTCGAGCGTCAAGGTTTCGGCGACGTGATCGGTGCGCTCACGCAGAATATCGGCGGCGCGTTTGAGAAGATCGCCGCGATCCCATGCCGATATCGCGCGCCATTCCTTGAAGCCCCGTTCGGCGGCGCCGAGCGCCTGGTCGAGATCGTCGATTGACGCATGCGGCAGCTTGCCGATCACCTCCTCCGTCGCCGGATTGACGACGTCTTCGGTCTCGCCGGTGCTGCCCTGGCGCCAGGTGCCGTCGATCAACAATTCGAGCTTCTCGTACATGCAGTCCTCTCCGGATGTGGATTTTGAACGGATAGGCTTCTTATCGGCCCAATCCTTTTTTCATATATCTTAGATTTACCTGATCCGGCCTTGCGTTTACAATCTTCTCTCACGGGAGAATTGCGGGAAAGTGGCGGGAACGGTCGAAAACGCTCGCTTGGCGACGATAATTCTGGATATGCCGCTGTCATGCCCCGGGTCTTGTTTACCGATAATTTGAAACGCCACATGGCATGCCCCGACGCGGACGTACCGGGTGGGACGGTGCGTGCCGCCCTCGATTCCGTATTCGAAACAAATCCGAAACTGAAATCCTATTTACTGGACGATCAGGGCCGGTTGCGCCGCCATGTGAATATTTTTGTCGCCAGCCGGATGATCGGCGACCGCGACGGCTTGTCGGATGCAGTGCAGGCGGATGACGAGATTTACGTATTTCAAGCTCTTTCAGGCGGATAACCGTGGCGGAGGATAATCATGGAACGACTATATGCGGCAACCCGCAAAGGACTTTTGACGTTCGAGCATAGCGCCGGGGCGTGGAAGCAGACCGGCCAGTCTTTCCTCGGCGATCCGGTGACGGCGGTTCTGCCGGACAAACGCGACGGCGCGTTGTATGCCGCGCTCAATCTGGGGCATTTCGGGATCAAGCTGCACCGCTCGGACGATCGAGGCAAAACGTGGCAGGAGCTGACGCCCCCGGCGTTTCCCGCCACCTCGAACGGGGATGAATCCTCCGACGCCAAGGCGCCGAGCGTGTCGCTGATCTGGACATTGGTCGGAGGTGGCGCGGACCGGCCGGGGTTGTTGTGGGCGGGCACGCTGCCGGGCGGGCTGTTCCGTTCCGAGGATCGGGGCGAAACCTGGTCGCTCGTCGAATCCCTTTGGAACGAACCGGCACGTAAAAACTGGATGGGCGGCGGCTACGACGAGCCGGGCATTCACTCGATCTGCATCGATCCGCGCGACAGCCGGAAAGTGACGCTCGGGATTTCGACGGGCGGCGTCTGGCGCAGCGACGACGGCGGCGAAAGCTGGCGCCAAGCGGGTGCGGGCATGCGCAACGAATACATGCCGCCGGAGCAGGCGCGCGATCCGGCGGTGCAGGACGTTCACCGGCTGGCGCAATGCCCGAGCGCGCCCGATGTCGTTTGGTGCCAGCACCACAACGGCATTTTTCTGTCGCGCGACGGCGGCGACACCTTCGAAGAGATCACGGCGGCGCAGCCGTCCCGTTTCGGTTTCGCGGTCGTCGTCCATCCGAGCGATCCCGAAACGGCATGGTTCGCACCGGCCATCAAGGACGAATGCCGCATTCCCGTCGATCAACGCATGGTCGTCAGCCGGACCCGGAATGGCGGCGCCGGTTTCGAGGTGTTCGGGAACGGCTTGCCGTCGCCGTCCTACGATCTCGTCTATCGCCATGGCCTCGCCATCGACGGTACCGGTAAGCAACTCGTCATGGGCAGCACCACCGGCGGATTGTGGGTCGGCGACACGGCGGGCGAGCAGTGGACGACGGTCAGCAGCCATTTGCCGCCGATCAATCAGGTTGTTTGGTCGGCTTAAGCCCTTAAGGATTCCGCCATCGAAACGGCTTGTGTTACTCTGACTACGGGAGACACCACGAAAGGGAGGCAGGGGTGCTCGGGGTTGTCCGTTCCAATACCGGCCTGTTTCTGGGGGCGGTCGTTTTTTTGGCGATGATCGCCCTTGCCCCGCCGGCGGGGATGTCGGCGAAGGCGTGGCACGTTTCGGCGGTCGGCATTCTCATGGCGATCTGGTGGATCAGCGAGGCCATTCCTGTTTATGCGACCGGCTTGCTGCCGTTGGTCCTGTTCCCGCTTTTGGGGGTGTTGCCGATCAAGAACGCGGCGGCGCCTTACGCCAATCCGTTGATCTTTCTGTTTCTCGGCGGGTTCATGATCGCACTCGCGATGCAACGTTGGAATCTGCACCGGCGCATCGCGCTGAACCTGTTGCGCCTGACGGGCACCAAGACGCGCGGCTTGATCGGCGGGTTCATGCTGACGAGCGCGCTCTTGAGCATGTGGGTCAGCAATACGGCGACGGCGATCATGATGGTGCCGATCGGCTTGTCGGTCACGCTGTTGTTGCGGCGGGACGCGGATAACCCCGCGACCGAGAAGTTCGAATCCTCGCTTGTGCTCTCGATTGCCTATGGCGCCAGCATCGGCGGCATGGCGACGTTGATCGGCACGCCGCCGAACGCCTTGATGGCCGGTTATTTTTCTTCTGCCTACGGCTACACGATCGGGTTCGCCGAGTGGATGGCGGCCGCATTACCGCTGTCGCTGGTGTTGCTGTTCCTGAGTTGGCTGGTGTTGACGCGCTTCGTGTTTCGTTTGCCTTCGCAACACGTCGAGGGTGCCGACATCATCATCCGCCAGGAGCTGAAGGCTCTCGGCCCGCTCGGCCGGGGTGAGAAAATCACGGCGGTTGTGTTCGTTTCGGCGGCCTTGGCGTGGATTCTGCAGCCGCTGATTCAGAAACGGATTCCGGGCGTCGAGCTGTCGGACGCGGGCATCGCCATGATTGCGGCGCTGGCGCTTTTCATCGTTCCCGTCGATCTGAAGAACCGGACCTTCACCTTGGATTGGGACAGCATGCGCGAGATTCCCTGGGGCGTGCTGCTGCTGTTCGGCGGCGGTCTGTCCTTGGCGGCGGCCGTGACGGCATCGGGCCTGGCGCCGTGGATCGCCGATTCCCTGAAAGGACTGTCCGCCCTGTCGACGTTTGCCATGCTGTTGGCGGTGGTGGCGGCTATCGTGTTCCTGACGGAGCTGACCAGCAACACCGCGACGACGGCGGCCATCCTGCCGCTGCTCGCGGGCGTCGCCGTCGGCATCGGGGAATCGCCGCTGTTGCTGGCGGTGCCGGCGACCCGGGCGGCGAGCTGCGCCTTTATGTTGCCGGCGGCGACGCCGCCCAACGCCATCGTGTTCGGCTCCGGCAAGGTGACGATTCCGCAGATGGCGAGGACCGGGTTTTGGCTCAACATTCTGGCGATTGCCGCGATTGCCCTATTCTCTTACACCGTCATGCAGGCGGTGTTCGAGATCGAGCTGGGCAAGGTACCGGCGTGGGCGCAGGGGAAGGGCTGAGAATTTTAACGCCGCCGATTTACACGGCCGATGGTGCGGACCCAGAGCCGGTCATGGTTGTCGGAATCGACATTTTGGCCTATGCCAACTCGCTTCGGCGTAGCCAGGATGGTTGGCAACCGGCGATCCGACAACCATGTGAATCGGCTCTAACTTATTGATGGAGATCGGATTCACATGATTTATCGGAACCAAAGAGTGTTTCCGATAAATCATGATCCGATCTAAGATAGACAAATAATAACGACAAATGGGAGGCGCAACGATGGACGGCATGGGCTCGAAAATCAAGGTCGTTCCGAGCGGGGCTTCGCTCGGTGCCGACGTTTCCGATTTCGATATCAGAAACGTTTCCGCGGCGGAGTTCGAGGAGATCCATCAGGCATGGCTCGATCATCTGGTTCTGCGAATTCGCGGGCAGGCTTTCGACGATCACGTGCAGCGCGATTTCTCGCGATTGTTCGGCCCGCTCGAGCTGTCGCCGAAAACCAAATTCACGGGTAAGCCGTGGCTCGAGGGGTTTCCCGAAATCAGTCAGATCACTAATAAGAAAGTGAACGGCGAAGCGGTCGGCACCTTGGGCAATCTTGAGGCCTTTTGGCATACCGATATGTCCTATATCGAAACGCCGCCGAAAGGCAGCCTGCTGCACGCGCTTGAAATTCCGCCGACGGGCGGCGATACGCATTTCCTCAACATGTACGAAGTGCTCGATGCCTTGCCGAAACATTTACGCCAGGCGGTCGAGGGGCGTTCGATCAAGCATGAAGGCGTGCACAGTTCGGACGGCTCGATCCGGCGGGGAACGAAGGTGCCCGAAAGCGGCGACGTGCGCGATTATCCCGGCGCGATTCATCCCATCGTGCGCACCCATCCCGAAACCAAGCGCCGGGCCTTGTTTCTCGGCCGGCGCGTGAACGCATATGTGATGGGACTGCCGGTCGACGAAAGCGAAGATCTGCTGGACGCGTTGTGGGATTTCGCGTCGAGCCGGCGCGATTTGACGTGGACCCAGCAGTGGCAGATCGGCGACATGGTGATTTGGGACAACCGCTGCGCCATGCATGCCCGCGACGGTTTCAGCGACGATCATATCCGGCTCATGCACCGCACGGTTCTGCTCGGCGATAAGCCGTATTGAATTGCCGGCCCAATCGATTATGGCTGCCCCACGGCGCTGATGCCGTGGGGCCTTATTTTTTCTTCTTGTCGGCAGGCTTGTCGTCCGCTTTCGCTTTTGCCGCTGCCGCCCGTTCGCGCAATTGCGCGGCGATGTTCTTGTTCGCGTTCGCGAGCCCGTTGAGCATGCGCGGTAGTTGATTGGAGGGGACCAGCAGCCGGGCGACGGGCACGGCGCGGTTGTTGGAGTCCAGTTGACCGAAGGTGATGCGAAAAACGCCGTTTTGCAGGGTGACGTTCATCACCATGTCGGCGAGGAATTCGGGAGGCGCGTTACCGACCATGACGTGTCCTTCTCCTGAAAAATGTTCCGGGAAAGCGGAATCCTAGATCGCCCTAATAGGCTGACTTTAAAGAATAAACCGCTTGATGAGAACCTATTTCAGCGCGTCGAGCACGGTGCGGATTTCGGGCCTGTCGGCGTACGCCGATTCCGAGAACCGATGCCGGATGACGCCGCCC
>JAVJPD010000056.1:0-6724 GCA_040216475.1 Rhodospirillales bacterium | reverse complement strand
CGGCGATGCCGATGCGCCCGGGCAGGCTTTCGGCGAACCGCCCCTGGAGGATGTCGTCTTCCTCGGGAACCAAAAGGGATCGGCGTCGGTTGCTTGTTCTCGTCATGCCGGTTCACGTGACCCTTGTTGCCAAGCCTGCGTGTACTGGAAGTGAATATAAGTATCGGCCGGGGGCGGACCTAAACTTTTATTTGTCGTTATTTTTATTTCTTATTTTGCTAAAATTGTATCGACCGGCGAAAGCCGGGTAGAATTACCGCGCGCCGCCCCGGCACGCAGAGAAACGAGGGAGCGCCACTGAGGCCATATGACCATCGACGTTCATGCATTCGATGCGCCGCTCGGGGCCGAGATCGTCGGGCTCGATCTGAATAATCCTTTGGACGCGGGCACGGTCGAGACCGTCAACCGGGCCTTTCTCGACCATCACGTTCTGGCCATCCGCGATCAGGATATTTCCATGGAACGGTTCATGGAAATCGCCGGTTGTTTCGGCACGCTGCAGTCGCAGACGGTCAAGCATTACGCACATGCCGACACCGATAAGGTTTCGATGATCTCGCCGCAGTTGAACGACAACCGCGACGGCAAGAACGCCAAGCCGCTCTATCGCGGCATCACGTTTCACACCGATCATTCCTATTGGCCGACGCCGTGCAAGGCGACGTTGCTGCACGCCATTCAGGTGCCGAGCCGCGGCGGCGACACGCGTTTCCTTAATATGCACATGGCTTACGACGCGTTGCCGGCGCAAATCAAAGCCCGGATCGACGGCGTAAAGGGCGTGCACCGCCTGGCGGGGCGGCGGAATAAAACCGGCCGGGTGATGAGCGCGGAGGAAATCCGTAACAGCCCTTGGGCGGTTCATCCGTTCGTGCGCACGCACGAAGACACCGGGCGCAAGGCGATTTATTTCAATCCCAACCGCATGGACGGCATCGAAGGGTGGTCCGATGCGGAAAGCGACGCCTTGCTCGACGAAATCGAGGGGTTATGCCTGCGCGGCGCGTTCGAGTACCGCCACAAGTGGCGGCCGCACGACGTGGTGATCTGGGATAATCGTTCGGTTCTGCATGCCGCCACCGACGATTACGACGAGCCGCGATTGCTGCACCGTATTCTTTTGGAAGGCACCGCGCCGGTTTAGAGCCGGTCATGGTTCGTCGGAATCGCCACATAGCCCCGAAGCGGCGATCCGAAAACCATGTGAATCGGCTCTAAGTTGTCGATGTCGATCGGATTCACATGATTTATAGGAACCGAATGTTGTTTCCGATAAATCATGATCCGATCTAGGTGCCGGCCGCCAGTTTGACCAGGGACTTGCCGACCAGGATCACGGCGATGCACAGCAGCATGTATTGCAGGTATTGGTGGTATCGCTTGTCCGACAGGCCGCTGAAGAACTTGGCGCCGAGATAGCCGAAGAACAGCATGACCGGCATCAGGATCACGACCTCGATGACGATGTTCCAGGTGAGATAACCGGTCAGCCCGAACAGGAACACCCGCCAGCTGGCGAAGATGATGCCGAGCATCATGATGGTGCCGCGCAGCACCCGCGCGCTGGGCGTGATCTGCTTCAGATAGAACGTCACGCCGCTCAACGTGCCGGCGCCGCCGATACCGCTGATCAGGCCGAAGCCGATCATGGTCGGGTACAAGATCGTTTTTTTTCGGAAATCCAGGGCCGCCGACATGCGCGAAAGTCCGTGCGTGAGGTCGGCGACGATCATCAGCCCCAGCGTGGCGCCGACGAAGAGCGTCAGCCAGGTGCCGTCGACCTTGCTGAAGATCCAGACGCCGATGCCGAGTCCGATATAAGCGGAGAGAATGACGGATTTGGCGATCGGCCAGTCGGTGTATTTGATGCCTTCGCGCAGAAATTGAAACTGGGCGAAGAATGTCGTGACCAGGGCGAGCACGACCGCGTGGTGCGGGGTCAGGATCAGGGCGCCGATCAGCACCATAATGGCAAGATTGCCGACGCCGATGGCGCCTTTGATGAAATAGGAGCCGATGTATACCAGGACCAGCGTGCCGACATGCCACCCGTCGAGGCCGTCGAAGAGCACGATGCCGAAAATGCTCGGGAGGGGATCGGACAATACAGGCTCCGGTTCGAAGGGTTGGCGTGCCGGATTACGGCCGGCGTTCGGGCGGGGTGAGTTTCATCCGTTCGAGGACGGCTCGGTAACGCGGCGTTGCGTGTAACGAGTCGAATTCCTTCGTGGCGTTGATCCAGGCCAACCCGTAGGCGCGGCCGGCAAGGGCCTTGTCGAGCATGTCGAATACCTGATCGTGATTGCCGAGCCCGGCGTGAACGGCGGCGATATGAACCGGAGAGACGTAACGCGTTTCGCCGATCATCTGAATTCGCCGTAAAACGTCAAGCGCTTTCTGTTTTCGGTTCGCAAGGCCGTAAAGATGGCCGAGGGTGGCGAGCGTCAAGGTATTGTCGGTGCCGGCCTCGACGGCTTCCTCCACCGATTCGATCGCCTCGTCGAGATCGCCGCGCCGCCAATGGTAATGACCGAGTCCCCAGGGGCCGAGCCATGAACGGGGATGCGCCTTGCGAACGGCGGTGAAATGTTCGCGGGCCCGCTTGAGCCAACCGGCTTGCAGGTATTGCCAGGCACGGTTGGCGTGGGTTTCGGGCGAGGCCGGATTGAGCACATGGGCGCGTTCGGCCTGATCGATGGCGTCGCGGCGGCGGCCGAGGGCTTCCAGGAAGCGGCTGTAGAGCAGCCGGGCATCGGCATAGCTCGGGTTGAACCGGATGGCGTACGCGTAAGCCCGTTCGGCGCCTTCCCAGTCCCACTCATCGACGGTGCGGATGACGCCGAGATAGGCGTACGGTTCGGGGTAGTATTCGTTCAGGCGCAAGGCGTCGACCACCGCCTTCTTTGCGGTCGTCATGCCGGCGTGCGGGGCGATGCGCTCGAAGCCGTAACCGGCCAGGGCGACGATGCCGGCGGCGAGACCCGAGTGCGCCCGCGGCAGGGATGCGTCCCGATTGATCGACGCGTGCATCAGCGTGATCGACTGCGCCAGCGTGCCGTGACGGTTTTCGGCGATGGCCGTACGGGCCTTGAGATAGGTCGTGTACGCGCCCGGGTGGACCATGATGGCATCGTCGGTGGGCTCGCGCTTGGGCGCGGACGATGGTGGGGGTGGTGGCGTCGCGGTCGCGCCGCCGCGCCGGGCGAGCTCGGCCGCGACGGCATTGCCGATATCGGCATAAAGCGCGGGAGCCGCTTCGAGGTTCCGTTCATACCGTCGGCGCCACACACTGTCGCCGTTCTTCGCTTCGAGGAGCTCGAGATCGAGTATCAGCGTGTTTCGCTCGCGGGCCAGTTTGCCTTGCAGCAGATAGCGGGAGTCGACGTCTTTCGCGATTTTTTCCGGCGATCTTTCGTGGATGCCGACGCGCCGCATGGTTTCGGGCGCAATGAGACGCAGGCCGGTGATGCGTCCGAGCCGGGCGGTCAACTCGCCGGCGATGCCGGCGGCGAAAAAACCGCCGGCCGGATTGCCGGGGTCCGTTTCGAACGGCATGACGGCGATGGAATGAAGGCGTTGACCGGAGGGACCGACGTCGGTGATGGACTCGGGGCCGGTCGGCCCGGTGGTCAGGTCGTCGAGGCCGAAGAAATACACGCTGACCGCCAGGACCATGACGAACACGGCGATCATCGCATAGATATTGATCGGGCGGTCTTTCGGCAGCACGGCGGATCGTTCCGCGTCGGCGTCGATCTCGTCCTGATCGAGTCGGACGTCGTTCGCGGTGATCGCGATGCCGACGGCGGTTTCGGAAAGCGTAAATAGGACCGGATCGTTGCGCCCCTTGTCCCGGTAATAGGCGATCAATGTTTCGCGGAGCGACCTGTATGCGTTTTCAAGGCGTTGTTCGTTTTCGCCGCCCGTTTCGTTGAAGATTTGCCGCGATAACGCGTCGATTGAAAATTCGGCCTGCGGGTTCGCCAGCGCCTCCTCGACCAGGCAACGTAAAAGCGCCGCTTGTTCTTCGTGTTCCACGAAATGCGGCTGCACGAGAATCCGGTTCACCTGCGATTGCACGGCGTGGGGCCACGGGCCCGGCATGGGGCGGGCCGGTAACGAAGGTTGTTCGTGCGGATGCAGGTCGTCGTTCATGCCGTTCGGCCGCGTACTCCCGAAAGTGTCATCGAGCGTTATGCCATTGTTCGGCAAGGCGCATCAATGGAGCCTTGATCCGTGACCGGCCGGTTCTAAGTCAGGACGCGGGCCGGTTTGCCGTCGAGCCAGGCCCGGACGTCCTCGACGGCCTGGCCGAAACAAAGCTCCCAATTATCGCGGTTGAGGTTGCTGGTGTGCCCGGTCAGCACCGCGTTATCGAGCTTGCGGATCGGATGATCGGCGGGCAGGGGCTCGGTGTCGTAGACGTCGAGCCCGGCGCCGGCGATGCGCTTGTTTTGCAAGGCGTCGATCAGGGCGGACTCGTCGACGATGGGGCCGCGGGCGGTATTCACCAGAAACGCCGTCGGCTTCATCAGCGCAATCTCGCGTTTTCCGATCAGGCCCCGGGTGCGCTCGCTCATCAGCAGATGAATGGAGACGATATCGGACGTCTTGAGCAGTTCGTCCTTCTCCGCGCGTTCGATACCGAGTTCCTTGCAGCGTTCGTCGGTCAGGTTCTGGCTCCAGCCGATGACGTTCATGCCGAAGGCCTTGCCGTAGCCCGCGACCATGCTGCCGAGCTTTCCGGGGCCGACGATGCCGAGGGTCTTGCCTTTGAGAAACTGGCCGAACTAGGATGGCCAACCGCCGCCGTGCACGGCTGCGTTCTCGTGGGGAATCCGCTTGGTGAGCGCCATGATCAGCGCCCAGGTCATTTCGGCGGCGGCGCCCGGCAGCAGTTGCGTGCCGCTCACCGTGATGCCGCAATCGCGCGCGGCGTTCAGGTCGATGGCCAGATTGCGCATGCCGGTGGTGACGAGCAGCTTGAGATCGGGCAGCCGTTGCAGCAGCGTTTTCGGAAACGGCGTTCGTTCGCGGTTGGCGATGGCGATATCGAACCCTTGCAGGGATTTCGCCGCGTCGTCTTCGTCCTTGAACGGCTTGGTGAACACGTGCAGTTCGCAATCGTCGGAAACGGAGCTCCAATCGATCCAGGACAGAACGACTTCGTGATAATCGTCGAGGATGGCGACCTTGGTCATAGCGCCGCCTTAGTTCATGACCCGGACGGGCTTGCCGTCGAGCCAGGCTTTGATGTTCTCGACCATGTCGGCCATGTTCAACTCGAGATTTTCCTTCATGACGTAGCCGACGTGGCCGGTCAGAAGCGCGTTGTCGAGCTTGCGGATCGGATGATCGGCGGGCAGGGGTTCCTGCCAATAGACGTCGATCCCGGCGCCGGCGATGGTCTTGTTCTTGAGCGCATCCAGAAGCGCCTGTTCGTCGACGATGGGGCCGCGCGAGGTATTCAGCAGGTACGCGGTCGGCTTCATCATGCCGAACTCCGCCGCGCCGACCAATCCCTTCGAACGCTTGCTGAGCTTGTAGTGAATTGTGATGACGTCCGACTCCTTGAACAGGGTGTCCTTGTCGACGCAGCGAATGTTGCCGACCTCATCGCACTTCTCCTGGGTTAGGTTCTGGCTCCAGGCGATCACGTCCATGCCGAAGGCGAGGCCGATCAGCGCGACCTGGGTACCGAGCCGGCCCAAACCGATGATGCCGAGGGTCTTGCCGCGCAGGCCGACCGACAGGCCCGCCTGCCAGCCGCCTTCGTGCATGGCTTTATCTTTCGCCGGCAGTTGCTTGAACAGGCCCAGGATCATGGCCCAGGTGTGTTCGATGGTCGGGTGTGACATCGAGCGGGTGCCGCAGATGGTGACATTGTGTTTGCGCGCGCCGTCGTTATCGAACGAGGCGTTGTTCATGCCCGTCGTCATCAGCAATTTCAGATTCGGCAGCTTGGCGATTTGCGATTCCGGGAAAGGGGTCCGTTCGCGCACGCCGACGATGACCTCGAAATCCTTCAGGGCCTCGGCGACCTTGTCCTCGTCCCAGCCGAGATGCTTGTTGAAGAACGTGACCTCGCACGAGGAGGGCAGCGAGTCCCAGTCGGCGAGATCGCGGTACTGATCCAGATAGTCGTCCAAAACGGCAATGCGGGTCATGTGCGGTTTTCCTCCCAAAATCGGCGAATCCGTCGTATCTGCGGGCTTTATAACCCCTCTGCGACCGCAAACCATACATGATCCGCCCAAGAGCTGCGAAAAAAAGTTGAGGGGGCGACGGGGGGCGTTTACATAATCGGGCGAACGATCACGGGGGCGGAAAACATGGCGGCCAAGAGAACGAAAGAACCCAAGAAATCGAAGAAACCGACCAAGGCGGCACTCGCGAAACGGCTGCGCGGCATCAAGCTCCTGTCGCTCGACGTCGACGGGGTGCAGACCGACGGCGGCCTGTATTACACCGAGACCGGCGAGCAGTTGCGGAAATTCAACGTGCGCGACGGCGTCGGGATCAAGCAGGTCATGGCGGCCGGGATTGCGGTCGTGATCGTGACGGCAAGCAAGACCCGGGCCATTGCCCATCGCGGACGCACGCTCGGCGTGCCGCACGTGTTTGTCGGCGTCGAGGACAAATGCGCCGCGATTGCCGGACTGTGCGAGGATCTCGGAATCGCCATGAAAAACGTCGCCGATATGGGCGACGTTTTTCAGAT
>JAVJPD010000055.1:0-4134 GCA_040216475.1 Rhodospirillales bacterium | reverse complement strand
GTCGCGGGCACCGGCGGACAACTGGTGTCGTTGGCGCATCTCGTAACGTTCCAGGAAAACAGCGTCGCATCCGAGCTGGATCGGCACGGCCAGCGCCGGGCCATCGAGGTCGATGCCGACGTCGGCGGCGGGATGTCGCTGCGCGAGGCGGTCGATGCGGTGCGCACGCTGGCGCAACGGACTTTGCCGGAAGGAGTCGGTATTCTTTTTCTCGGCGAAGCGGCCGAACTCGATGCCACGTCGAAAGACATCGGCATTACGTATCTCATTGCATTTCTTGTGATTTTTCTGGTTTTGGTTGCCCAGTTCGAAAGCATCACCAGCGCGGCCGTGGTGATTCTGACGGTACCGTTCGGCATTTGCGCGGCGATCTTCGCCCTCGGCCTCACGGGCACCACGATCAACATCTACAGCCAGATCGGCGTGTTGATGCTGATCGGCATCATGGCTAAGAACAGCATCCTGATGGTCGAGTTTGCCGATCAGCTCCGCGAGGAGGGCCGTTCGGTTGCGGAAGCCACGCGGGAAGCCTCCATGGTGCGCCTGCGGCCCATCGTCATGACGATGGTCTCGACGGTGCTGGCGGGGCTGCCGCTGATCCTGAGCGGCGGTCCGGGAGCGGAGTCCCGCGCGGCCATCGGCTGGGTCGTGTTCGGCGGCCTCGGTTTGGCGGCGGCGTTCACGCTTTTTCTCACGCCGACGTTCTATCAACTCATCGCGGGCTTCTCGAAACCGCGCAATCAAGCTGGCGACAAGCTGGGCGACGAACTGCGCGACGCGGAAAAGATTTCGGCTTATTGATTTTGCCGCTGTTGGCGGCGCGCGTACAGTGCGCTCAAGCCGCCGGATACCCCGACGAAAGCCAATAATCCATAGGTTAGGCCGTAACTGCCGATCAAGGGATACAGACTCGCGAAAATCGCCGGGCCGACCAGCACGCCGCCGAACGTGATCGCCATGATGCCGCCGGTCACCAGGCCGACGTGCTTGGGGTCCGTCAGATCGGAAACGGAGGCGAGAAAGACGCCGTTCCAGGCGATCGCCGTGCCGCCGTAGAGGATGAACACGGCGTAGATCAGCGACTTCGGCCAGCCGGAATCGATCGTGGTCACGATCAAGGCGATGCCCGCCATGATCATGCCGAGGATGAAGATCATTTTCAGGCCGTCGCCGAGCCGGTCGGCGGTCCACCCCCATAACAATCGACAGCCGATGGCGGAAACCTGCGTCAGCGACAGCACCAAACCGGCCTCGAGCAGCGTAAAGCCGATCTCCTGCACCAGGAACGTCACCAGGAACGTCACCAGGCACATCTGCACCACCGAAAAGCTGAATCCGCTCGGCGCCAGCATCCGCAAGGGACGATTGCGCCAGATCATGAGAAAGCTCTCCTGCGGCCTCGCGACCAGGGACGCTCGCGGGTCGCGGTCGCGGTCCCAAGGGCCACGCCAGGGCTGTAACAGCACGGCAGTCGCGAGGCAGCATAGGCCGACCGTCACCGGGGCCCATTGCCAGCCGAACGCCAGCACGATCGGCGGAGCGATCAGCCCGGCCATGGCGCCGCCGATGGGCACGCCGGTCTGCTTGAACGAAAAAATAAGATTACGGTGGCGGCCGCCGGAAAACCGCACGAGCAGATGCGAGGCGGCCGGATTGGTCATGCCGTAGCCCATGCCGATCATGAGCGAACCGGCGGCGAGCAGGGAAATGATGCCGAGGCTTGCCAGCAGCGCACCGGCGCCGATCGAGATCATGCTCAGTTGGGTCGTGCGGCAGGCGCCCCAGCGCCGGATCATCGGGCCGCAGTAGACGGACGTGGCGACCGCGCCGAAATAGGTGATGGCGATCTGATAGCCGATCATTGCCGCCGGCACGTGCAAACGCTCCGCCACGTCCGGCGCGATGGCTGGAAATGTCAGAAGTGCAAAGGCCGCTACGGCCTGAGCCAGGGTGGTCAGGAGAAGGACGAGCCAGCCCATTCAACCGCGGTTGTGATCAGCAGAGGTTTATCGACACGCGTATTGCTGATCGCCGAATAGCACGGAGCGGGCGTTGTCATCCAGTTGTTTCGGATCGGTCTTGTGTTCCGCCAGGACCGCCATGCCTTTTTGCACGGCCGGACGGGCCTCCACGGCGTCGCACCAACGTTTGATGTTCGCGAATTTCTCCATCAGGCCATCGCCGAAGCCCTCGTAGGAGCGAATCCAAGGATAAACGGCCATGTCGGCAATCGAGTAACTGCCGCCGGCCAGGTATTCCCATTGTCCGAGGCGTTTATCCAGCACACCGTACAGCCGCTTCGCTTCGTTGCTGTAACGTTCGATGGCGTAGTAGATCTTTTCGGGCGCGTATTTGCGGAAATGATTGGCTTGGCCGAACATCGGCCCGACGCCGCCCATCTGGAACATCAGCCACTCGACCACACGATAGCGCTTGGCCCGGTGAACGGGCATGTATTCGCCGGTTTTCTCGGCGAGATACATCAAAATCGCGCCGGATTCGAAGACGGAGAATTTCTTGTGTTGAGGGCCGTCGTAATCGAGGATCGCCGGAATCTTGTTGTTTGGGCTGATCGCGAGAAACTTTTCGCTGAATTGTTCGCCCTTGGTGATATCGACCGGGGTAGCCCGGTATTCGAGACCGGTTTCCTCGAGCATAATTGAAACTTTAAAGCCGTTCGGGGTCGGCCAACTGTAAAGCTCGATCATTCGATTTGTCTCCGCGCCTATTAATTGTTTTATGTCATAAATTTTTAAAGCGACATGTTATTCAGACGGCGTTGTCGTTGATTGTCTCCTCTCCATATTGAGTGGTAGAGATTTGACGTCCTGAATGACATGTGGAACAAAATCAAGACACACGGCCCCACGGAACCGTATACACTAGGATACCCATTTTGAGGCGGCGGCAAAATAACATTTTCGTTACCTGATATTACTAAGCCGAGGAGGAAACAGTGGATAAGCCATTGCTGCATCTTGTCTTTGGGGGAAAGGTCAAGGATACCCGGGGCACCGACTTCGAGGACACCCAAAGCCTTGATGTCGTGGGGATATTTCCGAATTATGCCGAGGCGTTAGCGGCCTGGCGGGCGGCCAGTCAGGCGCATGTCGACGAGGCCTCGACCAAATACGTAATCGTTCATCTCCACCGGCTGCTCGAGCCCAGCGCCAAGGACGCCTGAAAACAATCCGAATCTTTGCCTTAAATGGCCGTTTCCTTGGGGGTTTGCCGCAACCGGACGAGTGACGGCGGGCACAGACTGCCGCCGGATCGTCTGCTTTGATGGCCGCTGGTCTTTCGGGATTTTTTACGAAAATTCCGAGGAAAAGCGTTTCCGGATGCAATCTTCCCGGATTTGTGGTACAGAAAAAGATCGTTCCGAATAGAAGATTCGGTCGCACGAGGTAGAAACCATGGCAGACGTCGGACTTCCCACGGTCCTTACCCCCAATATCGGTGCGTTCACCGCCTTGACTCCGTTCGTCGCGTCGGAGACCAAGAACGCTATTTTTCTGAATCAGATTAACGGTCTTAACAGCCCCGCCATCGTCAACGAGCAGAACCGCATCCGCAGCACCTTGCAGCGCGAACTGAACCAACTCGCGCTCGATCAGCTGAAGCAGGAAGACCTGCGCAAGGAAGCGGACAACGCCATCAAGTTCACGAACGATCTGATCTCCCGTACGAAACTGATCCGCGCCACCATCGACAACGCGATCAAAATCGCGTTGCAGGCGGACACGGGCGACGAGAATTCCTTCCCGGCGCTGGCGTCATCGTTCGATTCCTTTATCAACTCGATCATCAACACGGCCAACAAGGGGCCCGTTCCGAACCTGCTCGGCGAATTGCCGCAAGGCAATTACAGTTTCCGCACCGGCACCAACGGCGCGACCTTCGCGATCACGCCGACATTTCTCGGCACCAATTACACCATCACCGAAGACGGCAGCGGCGACCGGTTCGTGCGCGTCGATGAAACCAAAACGCTTCATGAAACCGATGCGACGACCGGCGAATTCACGGGCACGTTTGGCGCCATTTTTTCCGGGATCAGACTCGATTCATTCGATGCTTCCACCAACGCCATCAGCATCACGCTTTCGCCCGCGGTTGCGAGCGCGACATCGA
>JAVJPD010000054.1:0-1124 GCA_040216475.1 Rhodospirillales bacterium | reverse complement strand
CATCGACGCCAACGGGTTGCACCCGCCCTACACGCTGGCGCTCAGGCAACCATTGGCCATTCCGGCGGTGCGCGAACATCAGGTCCGCCCGGGCGAAACCTTGAACGGCATTGCCGGAAATTACGGCTTGAGCGTTTACGAACTGGCCCAGACCAACAAACTGCGCCCGCCGTACCGCATCTTCAGCGGGCAAACCCTCGTGATCGCTCAGGGCGTCGCACCGCGCCGCGGCGCGGCCTCGGCCGCCTCGGCCGTCGTCGAATCGGCGGCGTTGTCCGATCCGGCGGCGGAAAGGCGGCAAGCGGCCCGCGCTGAAACGCTGCCACCGCCACCGCAAACGCAAACGGCGGCTCCCACGCCCTTGCCGTCGAAAACAGAGCCCGTGCCGGACGTGCAGGAGGCAAAAGCCTATTCGCCGTCGTTCTACAGCAAGATCCGGGGCTTCATGTGGCCGTTGCAAGGCAAGATCGTTTCGAATTTCGGCCCCAAGACAAAAGGGCTGCATAATGACGGCATCAACATCGCGGCACCGCGCGGCGCGCCGGTGCGCGCCGCCGAAGGCGGCGCGGTTGCCTACGCCGGCAATGAATTGCGCGGCTTCGGCAATCTGCTGCTGATCAAGCACAAGAACGGTTGGGTTACGGCCTACGCGCACAACGACAAGTTGCTGGTCAAGCGCGGTGATACGGTCGGCAAGGGCCAGATCATCGCGCGCGTCGGCAGCACCGGCGCGGTCACGAGCCCGCAATTGCACTTCGAAATCCGCCGCGGCAAGCGTCCGCTCGACCCCAAGAAACACCTGAAAATCCTGCCGGCGTCGCTGTAACGGTTCGGCCGCGCTTTTCATGCGGGCGGGCGGCTCGCGCGATCCCGTGAAATCTGTTATACGAATACTCGACGCCAACAGTGTCGAAGGGAGGCCGTTTTGGTCGATCAGCAAACCAAGGAAAACGTCACCCGCAAGGGAACCTGGCTGCGTTTCCTGTACATGATTTTGTTCGCGGTCATCTTCAATATCGCGGAGTTCGCCGTCGTGGTCGTCGTGGTGGTGCAATTCATCACCAAGCTTTTCACCGGCAACGTGCATGAGCGGCTGGTCGATTTCGCCGACAACGTGGCGGAAT
>JAVJPD010000053.1:0-1868 GCA_040216475.1 Rhodospirillales bacterium | reverse complement strand
CCCTGGTCCCGCGGGCCAGATCGCGGCCGTAGCAGGCCGCGCAGGTCCCCCGCGGGGTATCGCAGGTGAGGACCGAACGAATCCGGACTTCCTCGATACCCGCCTCGTCAATGGCGAGGACGTCGTTCTCCTCGATCAACTCGCCGGCCTTCACGAGGACGTTGTTGTTGCGCAGGTCGACGATGTCCTCGACGGCGCTGCGGCCGAGAATCTTCTCGCCGAGCGGCGTGATGACCTCGCCGCCCTGAATCATGGCGCGAACCGTCAGGCCGTTTTTGGTGCCGCAATCCTGTTCGAGGATGATGCAGTCCTGCGCGACGTCGACCAAGCGGCGGGTCAGATAACCCGAGTTCGCCGTCTTCAAGGCGGTATCGGCCAGCCCCTTACGGGCACCGTGGGTGGAGTTGAAGTACTCCAGCACCGTGAGGCCTTCCTTAAAGTTCGAGATGATCGGCGTCTCGATGATTTCGCCCGACGGCTTGGCCATCAGGCCGCGCATGCCGGCGAGCTGCTTCATCTGCGCCGCCGAACCGCGCGCGCCGGAGTGCGCCATCATGAACACCGCGTTCACCGGCTCGCCCGGCTTGACCGCCGAAATTTCCTTCATCATCTCGTCGGCCACCTGATCGGTGCAATGCGACCAGGCATCGACGACCTTGTTGTACTTCTCGCCCTGGGTGATGAGGCCGTCCAGATATTGCTGCTCGAATTCCTTCACCTTGGTTTCGGTCTCGCCGACCAGTTTCTCCTTGGACAGCGGCACCACCAGATCGTCCTTACCGAACGAAATGCCGGCACGGCAGGCGTAGCCGAAGCCCATGGTCATGATGTGATCGGCGAAGATCACCGTCTCCTTTTGGCCGCAGTGCCGGTAAACCTCGTCGAGAACCGTCGAGATTTCCTTCTTGGTCAGCAGCCGGTTGATCAGAGAGAACGGCACGTTCGGATGACGCGGCAGAATCTCCGAGAGCAGCATGCGTCCCGGCGTCGACTCGACGCGCACCGTAATCGGATTGTTGTTCTCGTCGACCGTCTTGTAACGGGACTTGATCTTGGCGTGCAGGCTGACGGCGCCCGCATCCAACGCCTGCTGGATTTCGCCGATGGAGGCGAAGATCATGCCTTCGCCTTTTTCGCCTTCACGTTCGATGGTCAGGTAATAAAGCCCCAACACCATGTCCTGCGAGGGCACGATGATCGGCTTGCCGCTCGACGGGCTGAGGATGTTGTTCGTCGACATCATCAAAACCCGCGCTTCGAGGCGCGCTTCCAGGGACAACGGCACGTGGACGGCCATTTGGTCGCCGTCGAAGTCGGCGTTGAACGCCGTGCAGACCAACGGGTGAAGCTGGATCGCCTTGCCTTCGATCAGCACCGGCTCGAACGCCTGAATGCCGAGGCGGTGCAGGGTCGGCGCCCGGTTCAAAAGCACCGGATGCTCGCGGATGACCTCTTCCAGGATGTCCCAGACCTCGGGCCGCTCCTTTTCCACCATGCGCTTCGCCGCCTTGATTGTGGTGGCGAGACCGTAGCGCTCGAGGCGCGAATAGATGAACGGCTTGAACAGTTCGAGCGCCATCTTCTTGGGCAGGCCGCACTGATGCAGCTTGAGTTCGGGACCCACGACGATGACGGAACGGCCTGAATAATCGACGCGCTTGCCCAGCAGATTCTGCCGGAAGCGCCCCTGCTTGCCCTTGAGCATGTCGGAAAGGGACTTCAATGGCCGCTTGTTGGCGCCGGTGATCACGCGCCCGCGCCGTCCGTTTTCGATCAGTGCGTCGACAGACTCCTGCAGCATCCGCTTTTCGTTGCGTACGATGATTTCGGGCGCGCGCAGTTCGATGAGCCGTTTCAGGCGGTTATTC
>JAVJPD010000052.1:0-5420 GCA_040216475.1 Rhodospirillales bacterium | reverse complement strand
ATCTGAAACGCTGGAACACTAATAATCGCATACCCTCCAGGTTTCATGACTCGATAAATTTCAGCCAACGCTTGTTTATCGTTTTCGACATGTTCAATGATGTCCGTTGCCAGGACAAAATCAAACGAACAATCATCGAACGGTAAATTGGAGACGTCACCCTGGCGTACCGGCCCGAAACCGCTTTCGATGCAAAATTTGATCGCCGCCTCATTTTTCTCAACTCCGGTAACATTCGTACAACCCATATTGCGAAGCATGCGCAGATTACTGCCCGTGCTGGTACCGATATCAAGAATTGCATCATCGGTTTTTGCCCCGGCGTTTAATAACAGCCTACTAAATAAACGCCGCCGACCGAAGAACCACCAGTGCTCTTGCTGAATAAGGGCTTCAATTTGAAATGCTGTGCTGTCCATCTATAAACAGAAAAATTAATTATGTTAAAATCAGGACTAATTACATCATTTTAAAGTGTTGGCTTTTGTTCCGACTACCGACCAAGACATTTGATTAACCCAGGCCGAAGAACCATCGACAAGACCGGCATCACGCAACAAGGCTTCAGCTTCTTCTCGGCGATAATAACATGAAATACGGGGCAGCATATGATCGAATACGATGACACGAAGCTGCGAGAATGAAAAACGCTTAAGCAAACGAAAATAATCGGTCGGCTGAAATCCTAAACGCAATATCAGCCACAACATTGCCGTTAATGGCATGGAGAGGGCATGCGTGATGGGAAGAGGAAGTTTACTGAATATGTAGATACGAATCGGGTCGGCAATTTTGACAATCCATTCGTTATTTTCATAGTCATATAACCAAACAGCACGCGCCCAGCTGTCCGGATGGTGGCAGTCAACCGCTTTATTGCATCAAGCGGAAACTCTAGATGATGGATAACGCCAATACTGAATGCAATGTCGAAACGATTTTCGTCATCTAGTTCGTAGATACTTTTCTTTTGGACGGTGACAGTGTCGAAACTGCTGAGATTAGTTCTAGCAATATTGAGAATCTATCATCAAGATCGATTGAAAGCCCGCCCGTGGCGCCGTAAATCATTGGCCAGTAACTATTTCGACCGATGCCGCATCCGGCATCGAGAAAAGTTTTATTTGACCAATCAAACTCACCCAAGGCTAATGTCCAAAGTCGGAACTGTTCTTCATGATCGGGCAAAATTTGAAAGTATTTATCCCATGAATAGCCAAACCTTTCGGGCGATCCACCGTCAAAATTTTGGGTAGCGTCGTGCTGTGCCGGGTGATTTTTTGGGGACATGAATTTATGCTTATAATTTATTCTGAATGGTTAACGATAAAACTTACTTAATTATTTTGGCATCTGAAGATTTTGTATTGTCGGAAAGAGACTATGCAGCATGAAATTGATGAAAAAGACGTTTAGAATTTTCGTCATTGATTCCCAATACATGATTTTGTGAAACTCTGAATAGAACATAAAGCGTCCATATTTTTTTTCTGTGGTCACGTTGGCCATTCATATGTTCCGTGAGCAGCTTCTCGAGTCCTTGCGCTGAAAACCAATTTGCCAGCGAGTTGGCAGAATCTAGAATCGTTTCGACTATAGTTGAGCGTAGCGGGCCGCGTATAAGATTAGCCATGGGAAGCGCAAAGCCATGTTTGGGCCGGTTTACGATTTGTTCCGGAAGATAACGGGCTGCGAGCTTCTTTAAAATATATTTCTTGGTGAGGCCTTTGATTTTAAGTGACGGCGATAATGACATCGCGAATTCGGCAATATCATTTCCGAGGAACGGGGACCTGACTTCAAGACTGTTATACATCGATGCCCGGTCTATTTTTGTCAAAATATTGTCAGGAAGATAAAGTGTTCCAAATAAATAAAGCATGCGATTGGTGGGATCCATGATATCATTTCTTCTTAGCCACGCTTCGATGGGAGAAAATGTCGTCGCGCTATCATCATCGGCCCCCAAAGGGCCATCGGAGTGAATAACGAGCTTCTTTTCCTTGTCGGTAAATGCGGCCATCCAAAGGTAGGATTGCTTGTCATTGGGCTCGCCCAGGCCATTGGTAAGCTGTTTTAAAAGAAAGCCCCAGCTCATATAGTCCGGCGATACGGGAAGCCGGGAAAGTATATTACGTATGCCGTTGGCCATTGCGGTCGGTACACGCGCCATAATATTTGAGGCCTTACGGGCAATAAAATTAGGATATCCGGCGAATAGCTCGTCTGCGCCATCCCCGCCCAGTGCGACGGTTACCCTTTGCCGTGCGGCCCTGCATAGAAGATACGTAGGGATCAAGGAGCTGTCGGCAAATGGCTCATCAAGAAAGGAGAGAGCTTCGTCAAGACCGCGCAGAATATCGTCTCCGGTAATGGGCATCACTTCGTGGTGAATTCCAATGTATTCGGCGACACGTCGCGCGTAATGGGATTCGTCATAAGACAATTCCGGCATTTGAATGGAAAAAGCAGTGATGTCCGGAGCGCAGCGAACGGCGAGCGCGGAAATGAGACTGGAATCGACTCCGCCGGACAAAAATACTCCTATGGGAACATCGGCTATAAGCCTATCCCTTACCGATGAGGTTAATAAAGAATCCAACTGATTTATGCAGGCTTCTTCGGAAAGGACGTGCGCCGGTGCGTCCTTGTTGCCTTTAAAGGATTGTTGCCAGTAGGAAGTGATCTCCAGGTTGTTTTTGTAGAATTTAAGATAGTGAGCGGGCAGAAGCTTGGAAATGCCGGAATAAAAACTTTTTTGTTCGGGGACAAATTCATAAGTCAGGTATTGAGAAATGGCTTCGGGATCGAAGGGCGCTTGGCGACAAGCCGGATGAGTCTTAATGCTTTTGACTTCGGATGCAAAAACGAAGCATCCATTATTGAAACTGTAATAAAGCGGTTTCTCTCCAAATTTATCGCGAGCCAGATATACCGCCCCGGTTTTTCCGTCACGAAAAGCAAAGGCAAACATGCCATCGATTTTTTTCAAGGTTTCTTCGATGCCGTAATGTCGAAGCATGCAGAAGAGCACCTCGGTGTCGGATTGATCCCGTAAGGGGAGGCCTTGCTTTTGTAATTCTGCGGCATGGCGGCGATAGCCGTAGATTTCGCCGTTAAAAGCTAAAGCATCGCCTGAATCGCGATCAACCCGCGGCTGTTCTCCGCCCTCGGGGTTGATGATTGTCAACCTAAGATGGCCGAGAGCTAACGAATGATCGAAATAGCAGCCTGCCTGATCCGGACCACGGTACGTGATGGAGCCGAGCATCGCTGCTAAAACGGAACGAGCATCTTCTTTAGGATTACTAAAACCGGCAAAACCGCACATTAATGATTATTATTTCCTCGCCAATCTTTAGAAAGTTAAGTGAGCAAAAACAGAAGGTGTTCGGATAAGATTTTACAAATTGATTTTAGTTTTTATTTTATATGTATTTTTTCCTTGAGATTCGAAATAACTTCGCATTTGAATTTCGCTGACCAACCCGAGCAGGATGCACAGCAAGCCTGTAATCGAAAATAAAACGACAAGCATTGGCAAGGGGGTTAAAATAAAAGACACATCCTCGAACAGCTTCAAATACAACGCCCAAAGAAAAACACAAAAAGCCAACGACAAACTGTAAAGACCGGCCTTGCCAAAAAATTGAATTGGCCGGTCTAAGGCTTTATCCAAAAACCAAATAACAATCAGATCGAGAAGAACCCTGGGGATTCTGGACAAACCGTATTTCGATACGCCTTGTTTTCGCGGGTGATGGTTAACGGGAATTTCCGAAACCCTTCCCCCTTGCCAAGCGGCGTAAATCGGAATGAATCTGTGCATTTCACCGTAAAGACGAATGCCCTCAATGGAGGACTTTCGGTATGCTTTAAGTGAGCAGCCTATATCGTGAAGCCGAATACCGGAAACTTTAGAGATCAGCCAATTTGCGAGACGCGACGGCAAGGTTCGGGAAAACAAAGTATCGCGCCGGTTCTTTCTCCAGCCCGAAACCACGTCATAGTCCTTTTCAAGCTCATCGAGAAGCATAGGGATATCGGCAGGGTCATTTTGTAAATCCGCATCAAGAGCAACGATTATATCGCCTGAGGCGTGCTGAAATCCCGCCGCCATTGCAGCGGTTTGTCCGAAGTTTCGGGTGAAGCGTATGACCTTTATCTTGGCATCTTCGGCTGACGTCCTATCGAGGTATTCAGACGAGCCATCGTGACTTCCGTCATCAACGAAGATTACCTCGTAATCATCTTCAAGGCTGACCATAACCTTCGTCAGCCTATCATAAAGCTCCGGCAAGCTTTCGGATTCATTGTAGACGGGTATGACAATAGAAATCATTTAAAAATACCTAAAGTTTAAGTGTAATCGATTGATGTGCACATGCGGCTAAGATAAGCCAGGAAAAATATGTAAAATTTTATCCCGTAATGTCGGCCGTTTATAGCGAAAGAGAATGCGTTTGGCTCCGGGTTTAACGGCAATTGCCATGTGAATATTGTTGACTGACGCAATCGGAGCTGATTCGCCGTCAACATCTGCGGTCCAAAATGGTAAAGCCAATGTATTTACGACAATAATTCCTCCGGATGGGGCATCGACATCGATATCGAATCCATCAGCGGTTTTTTTAACGTTCGTAACGGTTCCCGAAAAGCTTTTGTGAAGAAGAAGGGGCGATTCAGATTCGCGCATGACAGCAATTTTATCAGGACCGACATTAGAAACGACAAGGAGAAATTTGTCATGATTCAAGGCATCGGGAACTATTTTGAGGCCTTTGGCAAAATAAACGCGGGGCAAAGGATTAGGAACGGAATAGATATAAACCTTTCTAGGATTGAAAATTCTACTAAAGTCCCTTGAGAGTTTGGTTGTAAAGGACAGAGACCGTCTTGAGGTGGGGCTCTCGACGGGACCAGACACTTTTTTTATGCCGCCGCCATGAAGGGGCACATAAGAAACAACATGACTGACATTACCCAGACGCAGCCAATTGACATCGACCCAATTTGTGATGTCAAAAGAAGCATGACCGCGGAAATCCGTGTTATGGCGCTGTGTAATGTAAAGATCCCCCCCGATATAACTGTCCGGTTTAGGAGTGCGTAGGCGCAAGACCCCTCGATGCCACGTATCGACGTATTTCAAAGGCACCAAATTTGTAAATCCGTCGAACATATCGAGGCCGTAGGCGAGCATGAAGTTGGGGTAAATTTTGTAGGGAACAGTAACGACGCGAAATAAGGCCTTGGGAGCCCAGTCTCGCTTAACGAGATTGGGTATCGACGTTAAGTTGCTTTGGCCACCATCGCCGAAGAAAGCGACAAGATTGAAAATCTTTATGTTGACTAAAAAATAGCACGCAATAGCGAAGAGCACTGCGGATGGAAATGCCTTAAGAAACAACGGCCATCGG
>JAVJPD010000051.1:0-2700 GCA_040216475.1 Rhodospirillales bacterium | reverse complement strand
CGACCGAGTCGATCCGGCACGCCTCGATGAAGTCGAAAGCCAAGTCCGTAATCTGCTGCAAGGCACGACTCTCGAAAACGCTCCCTACTTTCGCGTTTCCGCACTGACGGGCGACGGCATCGACGCGCTTCGCGATCATTTACACGATGCTGCGAACCGTCTGGAACGGCGGCGCGCCCGGGGAAATTTCCGGTTGGCCGTCGACCGCTGCTTTTCGTTATCGGGGGCCGGCTTGGTGGTCACCGGTTCCGTGTTTTCCGGAACGGTGCAAACCGGCGATCAAGTCGTGCTCGCCCCGTCCGGCCTGCCCGCCCGCGTGCGGAGCCTGCACGCACAAAACCGCGAATCGGAAGACGGTTCGGCCGGGCAGCGGTGCGCCCTCAATCTCACCGGCCGCGGCTTGAACAAAGCCTCGGTACAGCGCGGCGACTGGATTGTCGCCGAGCCCGCCTTCGCGCCGACGGACCGGATCGACGTTCGGGTCCGGTCTCTGATCCGCGAAGCCCGCCCGCTTCGCCATTGGATGCCGGTTCATGTTCATATCGGCGCCGCCGATCTGCCGGGACGCCTTGCCGTCATCGAAGGCCGTTCGATCGAGCCGGGCCAGACCGGTCTTGCGCAACTCGTGCTCGACGAAAAAACCAATGTTTTTTACGGGGATCGATTCATTCTACGCGACCAATCCGCACGGCACACGATCGGCGGCGGCCGGGTGCTCGACCCGTTCGCACCGAAGCGGGGTCGCTCAAAACCCGAACGGCTTCTTCAGCTGATTGCCCTGGATCAGGACGATTTGACGCTTGCGCTGACGGAACTGCTCGACTCCTCGCCGAAGGGCATCGATTTCGATCAATTCGCCCGCGCCCGCAACCTGACGAAAGCGGAATGCGACGGGCTGTTGCAAAACGAGGCGGCGGCAATTCTCTCGACCGGAACGGAACGTTTCGCGCTCGCGCCGAGCGCCTGGGAAAAGATGAGAAGCGATATCCTCGATATTCTACAAACATGGCACCAGGAACGCCCGGAGAGCCCGGGCATGTCGATCAACCAGTTGAAACAACGCCTGTCGTTGCATCTGATCGACGGGCTGCTCGAAGCCGCGGTCGAAAATCTCGCCGTGGACAGAAAACTGACGCGCCGGAGCGAACTGATCGGCCTCGCCGGGCATAAACCGGCCATTCCACCCCAGGAAGACGCCCTATGGAAAAAGCTCAAACCGGCGCTCGACAAGGCCGGCCTGCGTCCGCCGACGGTTCGGGAACTCGCCTCGGAGATCGGCATGAGGCCCGATCAGCTGCAGCGGTTCCTGGAGCGAAGCGCTCGACGGGGCGTCGTGCTGGCCGTCGCCAAGAACCGGTATTTCACCCCCGCCGCCTTGCGCGAGCTCGGTGAAATCGCCGAAAAGCTGGCCGCCGAAGCCCCCGACGGCTTGTTCAACGCGGCAGCCTTCCGGGACCGTTCCGGGATCGGCCGCAACCTGACCATCGAACTCCTGGAATATTTCGATCAGGCAAAACTGACCAAACGGCAAGGCGATCTCCGCGGCATTCTCAAGCCGGCGGACGAGGTTTTCCGTCAGCCCAACGACGAATAACCGCTTTCTCCGGGACTTTCACGGCAACGCCGACGAAAGCCCCCTTGCAATCGGCAGGAAAAGGTGACACATGACCGCTTTCCAACGCGGGTCCACACCTTCCATGAACGATAAAATAAGCGGCTTACGCAACATCGCCATCATCGCTCACGTCGATCACGGCAAAACCACGCTCGTCGATCAGCTGCTCAGGCAGTCCGGCACGCTGACCAAGTTCGGCGAGGCTTCCGAGCGGGTCATGGATTCGAACGACCTCGAGCGCGAGCGCGGCATCACGATTTTATCGAAGAATACGTCCATTCACTGGAAGGAATGGCGCATCAATATCGTCGATACGCCGGGCCACGCCGACTTCGGCGGTGAGGTCGAACGGGTGCTGTCCATGGTCGATTCCGTGCTGCTGCTGGTCGACGCCGTCGAAGGGCCGATGCCGCAGACCCGTTTCGTCACCAGCAAGGCGCTCGCTCAAGGTTTGCGCCCCATCCTGGTGATCAACAAAGTCGACCGGCAAGGAGCGCGCCCCGACTGGGCCGTCGATCAGACGTTCGATCTATTCGTGCGCTTGGGTGCGACCGACGAGCAACTCGATTTTCCGGTGATTTACGCCTCGGCGACCCAAGGCTGGGCCACGCGGGATTTGGACGCACCGCGCGAGGATATGAACGAATTGTTCCAAACCGTCATCGATCGCGTGCCGCCGCCGGATGTCGACTTGAACGGCCCGTTTCAACTGCAGGTCAGCGCACTCGATTACTCGAGCTACGTCGGCGTGATCGGCATCGGCCGGGTGCGGCGCGGCAAGATCAAGGCCAACACCCCCGTCACCGTCATCGATGCCGACGGCGATACCCGCCAGGGCCGTATTCTACAAATCCTCGGCTTTCACGGCCTCGAGAAAATCGAGCAGAAGGAAGCCCATGCCGGGCAGATCGTCGCCTTCACCGGTCTCGAGGAACTCCATATTTCCGACACCCTCTGTCATCCCGATGCCGTCGAGGCGCTGCCGCCTCTGATCGTCGACGAGCCGACGATCACGATGACGTTTCAGGTCAACGATTCGCCCTTCGCCGGACGCGAGGGCAAGTTTGTGACCAGCCGCAACCTCC
>JAVJPD010000050.1:0-3381 GCA_040216475.1 Rhodospirillales bacterium | reverse complement strand
GTTATGGCACGGAAGATTATGGAAGCGGAGTCGCACGATATTCCGGATGTTGCGCAAAACCTCGCGGTTGTCCAGGCCCGGATACGCGAGGCCGCCGGGGCTGCCGGGCGGGACGCGGCCGAGGTGACGCTGGTGGCGGTCTCGAAAACCCACGGGATCGACCGAATCATGCCGGCGCTGCAGGCGGGCCAGCGTGTCTTCGGCGAAAATCGCGTGCAGGAAGCCGCCGAGAAATGGCCGCTGTTGCGCCGGACTTTTCCCGACGTCGTTCTTCATCTCATCGGTCCGCTACAGACCAACAAGGCGAAACAGGCGGCCGATTTGTTCGACGTGATCGAAACGCTGGACCGGCCGAAGCTCGCCCGCGCGCTAGCGACGCATACCCAGGCAATCGGCAAGGCGCCGGATTGTTTCGTGCAGATCAACACCGGCGAGGAGCCGCAAAAGGCGGGTGTGATCCCGGCGGAAGCAGACGGCTTCATTGCCGCGTGCCGGAACGATTACGAGCTTCCCGTAAAGGGCGTCATGTGCATTCCGCCCGCGGACGAGGAGCCGTCGTTGCATTTCATGCTATTGCGCGAGATTGCCGCGCGCAACGGACTCGAGAAACTCAGCATGGGCATGAGCGCGGATTACGACGTCGCCGTGCGTTTCGGGGCGACCCATGTGCGGGTGGGAACGGCGATATTCGGCGCGCGCGAAACGCCTTAAATCATGATCCGGCCTAACGCGGCCGACCGCCGATCACGAGACGCGTATCGATATCGCAACGCCTCAGCAGCCTCAGCAAATCCTCCTGCGCCAGTGCGATGCAGCCTTCCGTGGCTTTATAATTCTCTCTCGCAATGTGCATGAAGATGGCGCTGCCGAGTTCCTGGCGGACGGGATCGTCGTTGTAGCCGATCTCGACGATCACGTCGTAAAGCGAATCCGGGCGCCAAAGCTTCTCATGGCTGCCCGGAAAAGGCCGTTCGATCAGCATGTTATAGGCGGGATCGCCGCTCGCGTCGCACCAGCCGTCGTGCGGGCGCAGTTGCCGCGCCGGCAGAGCGGTAACCGGTTTCGTCATGCGGTCGGCACGGTAAAAAACCCGGCGCAAGGGAAACGTACCCGCCGGCGTGGCGCCGTCGCCTTCGCGTTTGTCGTTGCTGATTCCGCCTCTGCCGAGCGCGCAGCGCGCCGCGCCGCCGGGCCACTGGATAAAACCGGGATGCCATACACGAATGATCATGCCCGGAGTATACCCCAGAGTGCGATACGGTTAATTCAGTTGATTGACGGTCTGCCGCGCCGCGGGTTGTTTTAGCATTTTGCCTTGCTCGTATTTGTTGAGCGCGGTGAGCATGACGTCGGAGAACCAGCCGCCCTGCAGGGCGACGGCCCCCTGTGGCGCCGGTTGCGGCGCCGGTTGTGTCGATGGGGCGGCGGCGGGCGCCCGCTGTTGTGTCATGGCGTCCATGTAACTCGCTAAACGATTTGTACCCGGGACCTTAACCGGCTGTTGAGCCGTTGTTTTTGGTTGCGGTGCCGCCGCCTGGGGCCGTGGCGCGGCTGCCTGGGGTGGCGGCGCCGTCGTTTGGGACGACG
Source organism: Rhodospirillales bacterium (assembly GCA_040216475.1). Classification (GTDB taxonomy): domain Bacteria; phylum Pseudomonadota; class Alphaproteobacteria; order Rhodospirillales; family CALINB01; genus CALINB01. The sequence continues at coordinate 1,794 of JAVJPD010000050.1, read as the reverse complement.
AAAAAGTAAACCATTGTGACGGCGATTCGACGGTGTCGAGAGACCTCGGCACGGCTTGATCGTTCGCCGCCGTTATTTCCGCCGCCGATGATTGCACCGCCGATGATTGCATCACCGGCAGTTTCGCCGCCAAAGGTTGTGCTGGTGGGGTTTCGGCGGCGACGGTGAGCGCTTGTTGCGGCGTGATGCGATTCGCCTCGAGGCGTGCGAACGCCGCTTCGGTGGCGAGGATCAATTTTTCCGCCGCCGTCGGCTCGGCGATGCCGTCGGGCCCCGGGCGATCGTGCGAGACGGGCACACGCTGCGCCGCGATTTGCCCCGGCGCCGCGGGCCGGGCCGGCGCGCGGGCCTGTTGGGCGTTGGGCGCCGCGAGCCCCGTTGCGGCCTCGGCCTCGAGAATATCGAGTTCCGCCTGTGCCGGTTCGGTGAAGCCTTGCGTGAATGCCCGGGACGAGTCGCCTTGTCGCAGGGGGTTTACCGTTGCGAGCCGGGATGCGTTCACAATAGGCGCCGCCGCGGTAGGGCCCGCTGCCGTCGTCATTGCCGCTTCCGCCGGTGCCGCGTCCTTCGATGCCGCTTGTGCGACGGCCGTTACCGGCGCTTCGTCGCCGGTGAACAACGCGACAACGTGTTCGCCGAGATCCCGCCCCGTTCCTTGTTCGACCACGGCATTGGCGACGGCCGCGCCGGCCCCGATCGGGCCGCCGAACAGGGCGCCGCCGAGAATACGCGGCAGCATGGCGATTTTGTCGCCGCTGAGTTCCCGATAGATCGTCGAAACGATCGGAATGTGCTGGAGCGGATTGATGATGTCGAGAAGGTCGGCGAACGTAAAACCGTCCTCACCGAACAGGTGCCTCTCGCCGTCTATCTCGCCGGAAGCCCCGCCGCCCGCCACCGGGGGCGGTTTTTGCCCGTCGGGGCCGCTGTGGCGCCGCGCCACGCGTTCAGCGTCGAGAGCCGCATGAAATTCATCGACCGATAAATCCGTCATCACCCCACAACCCTTGCCTGGCGCCGGCTGTCCCCCACGGACCCGCCGAAGCCGTCTTCCCGTTAGGGACTACGCAAGCGGCGTGCCAAATAAAAACCATTATTTTTCAATGAGTTAATGAGGAGCATCCGCCGCAGAACCGGCCGACGCGGCAAGAATTGCCAGGAACTCCGTGCCCCGGGGCCGGCTCTAAAAATCGATGCAGCGGCCCTTGCGTTCCCAGTCCCCGAAGCGGGTCGGTTCGGGCCCCTTGGGCCCGCCGACCTCAACCGGTTTTTCCTTCGGGTGTTTCCGGGGTTTTTCTTGCGGGTTTATTTTTGCCGCCTCCCCGGACTCGGCCGGAACCTCATGGGAAGCTTGCGGGGCCGGTTTTTCGGCTTTTTTTGCGGTTTTGGGCGCGCTGTTCATGACGAAAATTTCATCCAACGAAATCTTGCAGGGTTCTCACCCGCACACTACACAATGTATGCCCACGGGACCATACCCTGCGCCCTTAATAATAAAGACGGATTAACAGCGCCATGATGAGCACGCTTCGCACCTACACCCTGCTGGCCGGTATGACGGCCTTGTTCGTCGCCGTCGGCTTCATGATCGGCGGCGAGCAGGGCATGCTGATCGCCTTCGGCATCGCCGTTGCGATGAACGTGTTCGCCTACTGGAACTCCGACAAGATGGTGCTGTCCATGTACGGCGCCAAGCAGGTCGACCGTGCGAGCGCGCCCATGTTCTACGGCCTGATCGAGGAGCTTGCGCAAAAGGCGCAGCTGCCGATGCCGAAGGTCTACATTATAGAAGAG
>JAVJPD010000049.1:0-1949 GCA_040216475.1 Rhodospirillales bacterium | reverse complement strand
GCCGCCCTTCAGCACGCTCAGGATCGACTCGGTGGCGACGGCATCGAGGTCTTCGTAGTAGTCGTCGCCGACCTGCATCATCGGCGCATTGACACAGGCGCCCAAACATTCGACCTCGGTCAGGGTGAAAAGGCCGTCCTTGCTGGTCTCGCCGTTACCGATCCCGATCGCCTTGCGGCAGGCCCCCATGATCTTGTCCGATCCGCGCAGCCAGCACGGTAGATTGGTGCAGACCTGCACGTGGTATTTTCCGACCGGCTTGAGGTTATACATGGTGTAGAACGTCGCGACCTCGTAGACACGGATCGGCGGCATATCGAGCATCTCGGCGACCCTATCCATCGCCGCGCGCGGCAGCCAGCCGTCGTGCTGGCGCTGCGCCAGATCGAGCAGCGGCATGACCGCGCTGGCCTGGCGCCCCGCCGGATATTTCCCGATGATCGCTTCGGCACGCTCGAGATTCTCGGGCGTGAACGCGAAGCTTTCGGGCTGTTGCACGTCCGGCTCGCTCATCGGTCGATCTCGCCGAACACGATATCGAGCGAACCGAGGTTCGCGACGACATCGGCCAACATGTGGCCCTTGGACATGAACTCCAATCCCTGCAGGTGCGGATACCCCGGCGCGCGGATCTTGCAGCGGTACGGGCGGTTGCTGCCGTCGGAGATCAAGTAGACGGCGAATTCCCCTTTCGGCGCCTCGACCGCGCCGTAGGTTTCGCCCTCGGGCACGTGATAGCCCTCGGTATACAGCTTGAAATGATTGATCAGCGCCTCCATCGAATGCTTCATCGTTTCGCGCGGCGGCGGTGAAATTTTATGGCTCTGCACCTTCACCGGCCCGCCCGGCATATTATCGAGGCATTGTTTCATGATCTTGATCGATTCGCGCAATTCGACCACGCGCACCAGGTAACGGTCGTAACAATCGCCGTGCTTGCCGATCGGCACGGCAAAGTCCATCTCGGCGTAGGCATCGTAGGGCTGGGATTTGCGCAAATCCCACGCCACGCCCGAGGCGCGCAGGCACGGGCCCGTGAAGCCCCAGTCGAGCGCGTCCTCGGCGGAAACCGCGCCGATATCGACGGTGCGCTGCTTGAAGATACGATTTTCGGTCAGCAGCTCCTCGACCTCGTCGACGAACGTCGGGGCCTGTTCGATCCAGGCGTAGATATCGTCGGCCAGGTCCGCCGGCATGTCGCGCGCGACGCCGCCCGGGCGGAAATACCCCATGTGCAGCCGCGCGCCGCTGATGCGCTCGCAGAAGTTCATCAGCACTTCGCGCTGTTCGATCCCCCACAGCATCGGCGTCATCGCACCGACGTCCATGGCGAACGCGACGATGTTGAAGATGTGATTGAGCGAACGACCGATCTCGGCGAACAGCACGCGGATGTACTGTCCGCGCGGCGGCACCTCGACGCCGAGCAGCTTCTCGACGGCGATGGCGTAGGCGTGTTCCTGGTTTTGCGGCGAAACATAATCGAGGCGGTCGAAGTACGGCACCGCCTGCAGGTATGTCTTGTATTCGATGAGCTTTTCCGTGCCGCGGTGCAACAGGCCGATGTGCGGATCGGCGCGCTCGACGATCTCGCCGTCCATTTCGAGAACCAAGCGCAACACGCCGTGCGCCGCCGGATGTTGCGGCCCGAAGTTCAAGGTGTAATTCTTGATTTGGGTTTCGGCCATCAGGAACTTCCTTCCGCTTTCTCCTGGGCCTCGGCCTTTTCGTCGCCCGGCAGGCGGGTATCGACGCCTTCCCACGGGCTGAGGAAATCGAAGTTGCGGAATTCCTGCGTGAGCTTCACGGGTTCGTAGACGACGCGTTTCTGTTCGTCGTCGTAACGCACCTCGACGTAGCCGGTGAGCGGAAAATCCTTGCGCAGCGGATGTCCCTCGAAGCCGTAGTCGGTCATGATCCGGCGCAGATCGGGGTGATCGGAAAACGCG
>JAVJPD010000048.1:0-16371 GCA_040216475.1 Rhodospirillales bacterium | reverse complement strand
ACTCGCAGATCGAGCTGCGCCTGCTCGCCCACGTCGCCGGGATCGACGTTCTGAAACAGGCCTTTCACGAGGGCCTCGACATTCACGCGCTGACGGCGTCCCAGGTGTTCGGCGTGCCCATCGAAGGCATGGACCCGATGGTCCGCCGCCAGGCCAAGGCCATCAACTTCGGCATCATCTACGGTATTTCGCCGTTCGGTCTCGCGCGCCAGCTCGGTATCTCGCGCGGCGACGCCAAGGCCTACATCGACGCCTATTTCGAGCGCTATCCCGGCATCCGCGATTACATGGACAACACGATCAAGGCCGCCAACAAGCAGGGTTACGTGACGACGCTGTTCAACCGGCGCTGCCACACGCCCGGCATCAAGGACAAGAACCCGGCGCGGCGCAACTTCGCCGAGCGGGCCGCGATCAACGCGCCGATCCAAGGGGGAGCAGCCGACATCATCAAGCGCGCCATGATCCGCCTGCCGGACGCGTTGACGAAAAAGAAGCTCAAGGCCAGAATGCTGTTGCAAGTACACGATGAATTGATTTTCGAGGTGCCGAAAGCGGAAGCGGACGCCACGGCCGCGCTGGTAAAAAACGTCATGGAATCGGCGGCCCGTCTCGACGTGCCGCTGACGGTCGATACCGGTGTCGGCGCCAACTGGGAACAAGCCCATTAAAACGAGAAGCCCATTGAAACGAAGAGAAAGACAAGCCTAATCGTGACACGCGAATTGAGAAAAATCGTCTTTAGCGAAGAACAAGTGCAGGCGGCCGTCGTCAATCACTGCCTGCGCACGGAACGGTCTTTGCCGCAGGCCAATATCGAGACCGTCGAAATCACCGACGACCCGGGCCGGATCGTGACCTTTACCTATGCGCAGGACAACGGCGCCAAGACGGTCGAGTTCGACCGCGATCAGGTCGGCGCCGCGCTGATCCTCTACTGCAAGAACCAGGAAATCCCGCTGCCCCGCGCCGGGATGAAGGTCTTGAAGAAAGAGGGCGAGAGTCTGGCGATGATGATCAGTCTTGATTTAGAGAAGAAACGCGGCGGCAATAATTCTTAGGGCAGATTCACATGGTTTATCGGAACCAAATGGTGTTTTCGATAAACCATGATCCGATCTAGGCCCGCGCCGCGGCGGTGAGGCGTTTGCGCCCGAATGCGATGAGGCGAACCAGGAACAAGGCCGCGAGGATCGCGGCATAGATCAGCGGTTCGCGCACGTCCGCCTTCACCAGCATATAGAAGTGAAACACCGCCAGCACGGCGGCGGGGTAGATCAGCTTGTGCAGGTTTTGCCAGGTTTTGCCGCCGATTCGCTTGATCCAGCCCTTGGTCGAGGTGACGGCGAGCGGCACCAGCAGGAGGAACGCCGCCATGCCGACCGTGATGTACCAGCGCTTGACGATGTCCTTCCAGATCGCGCTCCAATCGAAGAACTGATCGAGCGCGATATAACTCGTCAGATGCAGGAACACGTAGGCGAAGGCGAACAATCCCAGCATGCGGCGGAACCGCATGACCGCGTTCCAACGGGTCAGGATGCGCAGCGGCGTCACCGCGAGCGCAATGAGAATAAAACGCAGCGCCCAGTCGCCGAGGAAACGGTTGCAGGCCTCGATGGGGTTGGCGCCGAGGTTGCCGGTGACGCCGTTCCAAACCAGCAGGCCGAGCGGGATCAGGCAAGCGGCGAACACGGCCGGCTTGACGATGAAGCGCAGCGTCCTGTCGCCCGCCATCGGTTCAGTAATTCTTACGGAGGTCCATGCCCGTATACAGCGAGGCGACCTGCTCGGCGTAGCCGTTGAACATGAGCGTATCCTGCTTGAGGAAATGGCCGATCCGCCGCTCCCGGGCCTGGCTCCAGCGCGGGTGCGAAACCTCCGGGTTCACGTTCGAGTAGAACCCGTATTCGTTCGGCGCCTGCATGTTCCAGCTCGTTTTCGGCATGGTTTCGACGAGCTTGATCTTAACGATGGATTTGATGCTTTTGAAGCCGTACTTCCACGGCACGATGAGCCGGATCGGCGCGCCGTTCTGGTTCGGCATCTCGCGGCCGTACAGGCCGACGGCGAGCAGGGCGAGCGGATGCATGGCCTCGTCGATGCGCAGGCCCTCGCGGTAGGGCCATTCGATGAAATCCCGTTTCTGGCCCGGCATCTGTTCCGGATCGAATAACGTTTCGAAGGCGACGAATTTGCCTTTCGAGGTCGGCTCGAACCGTTTGAGCACATCGGCGAGCGGAATGCCGACCCAGGGCACGACCATCGACCAGGCTTCGACGCAGCGGAAGCGGTAGATGCGTTCCTCCAGTTTGTGCGGCTTGACGATGTCCCCGTAATCGTAGGTTCCCGATTTTGCGACCTCGCCCTCGACGGCGATCTGCCAGGGCATGGTTCTCATTTGCTTGGCGTTGCGTGCGGGCGCGCCCTTGTCGACGCCGAACTCGTAGAAGTTGTTGTATGTCGTGACGGACTTATAGGTCGTCAGTTCCTCCTCGGTGGAGTACTTGCTTTTGACAAGATCCTTGAACGTCGCCTTCGGCGCGGCGGCCTCGGCGCCGCCGGGCAGGATCAGCGACCCCGCAGCAAAGCCCGCGCCGGTGACGGCCGCGCCTTGCAGGAAACGCCGCCGGTCGAGGAAAACCGATTCGGGGGTAATCTCGGAGGGCTGAATATCCAGGGGGCATTTCGTTTTGATCAACATCGTCTTCTCCCGCCGCGCGTGCGGCTACCACAGGCATGTTTTGTGCTTCATCCGGGTGCGATCTTAGTGAAGCGGCCGCCTCGCGTCCAATGACAAGCCGGTGAGGGCGTTGTGAAAACGGCGGATTTCCGCGAAAAATACGGTCTCCGGCCTCATCTATGCCAATGCGGTTAAATCGATTATAAGAGCGGTTCATGCGCACGCTTTATCATCTCTGGCTCTCGGCGTTCTGCCGCAAGGTTCGAATCGTTCTGCACGAAAAGAAACTCGACTTTCAAATGCGGGTCGAGAACGTGTGGGAACGGCGCGATGCCTTCCTGGTGCTCAACCCGGCGGGCGAGGTGCCGGTCCTGGTCGAATCGGACAACACCGCGATTTCGGGCAGCGACGTCATCTGCGAATTCCTCGAGGAAATCCATCCCGAGACGCCGTTGCTCGGCACCCATCCCCTGGAGCGCGCCGAGGCCCGCCGCCTCGTTACCTGGTTCGACCGCAAGTTTCACCGCGAGGTATCGGAAAACCTGGTCGGCGAAAAGATCATGAAGAAGTTTCTCGGCCTGGGACAGCCCAATGCCCAGGCGATCCGCGCGGGTTTCGCGAACCTGCCGCATCACTTGAACTACATCGCCTATTTGATCGAGCGGCGCAAATGGCTGGCGGGCGATCAGTTCTCGCTCGCCGACATCGCGGCCGCGGCGCATCTCTCCACGGTCGATTATCTCGGCGACGTGCCATGGGACGAGTACAGGGAGGTCAAGGACTGGTACGCGCGGATCAAGTCGCGGCCGAGCTTTCGGCCCATTCTCGACGACCGCATTCCCGGCATCCGTCCGCCCAAGCACTACGGCGATCTGGACTTTTAAAATCCGCCGCGGGCTTATTTCTTTTTTACGTCCATTTTTTCGAGATAGTTGCGCGCGCTGTCGGCGGCGGCCGAATTGGGTTGAATCTGCAGAATTTTGACCCAATCGGCCCGGGCACCGGCGTCGTCACCGCGCATCCGGCGCAGCATGCCGCGCTCCAGCATGCCTTCGATGTTGCGCGGATCGATCCGCAGCGCCTTGTCCGCATCCGCCTCGGCGGCCTCGTATTGCTTCAGTTGCCGCCGCGCGCTGGCCCGGTACACATAAGCCTCGGCGCGTTGCGAGTCGAGGTTGATCGCCGCGTTCAAGTCCTCGATGGCCTTCGCTAGATTCTTCCGCTCGGCCCGCACGACGGCCCGGTCGATCAGCAGCGCCGGATCGTCCGGGCTCAGGGACAGCGCGCCGTCCAACACCGATTCGGCGCGCCGCGGGTTGCCGTCCATCAGCCAGGCTTGCGCAGCGTGCGCGAAAATGCCGGCGCGGACCGCCGCCTCCGAGCGGCTTTCTTGGGCCAACGCCTCGAAGCGCCGCGCCGCCTCGTCGTAAATCCTAAGCCCCATCAGGGCGGCGGCGACGCAATGGCCCGCCGGCTCGCCGCCGCCGAAATCCTGCCAGGCAAGCGCCATCTCGAAGGCGGCGTCCGGATTGGATTTCGTAAGCTGGATGCAGCGGCCGTACTTTTCGCGGTCTTGCGGGTCGGTGAGCTTTTGCGCCGCCGCCGGCACAACCCATGACAACCCGATCAGGCAGAGGGGCATAAAAAGAGCCGTACTGAGGGCCGCGCTCGCATATCGGAAAAAAACCGGAAAGCCGGCCTTGAACCGGCGCGCGTCAGGTGGTTGAGTCATCGTCATGATTCTAAAATCTGCCGATTGCCGGCGCTTTGCAAGGCGAAGCTGTTCATGAAACTGTTTTGCTTCGGACTTGGGTATACCGCTCTGGCCTTGGCGCGCCGTCTCATGGCCGACGGCTGGTCCGTCGCCGGCACCTGCCGGCACGAGGATAAATGCAAGTCCCTCGGCGCCGCCGGAATCGAAGCCGTTCCGTTCGACCGCGGCCGTCCGTTGGAGCGCCCCGACGCCGCGCTCAAGGGCTCGACTCACGTGCTCGTGTCGGCACCGCCCGACGCAAACGGCGATCCGGTGCTCGATCATCACCGTGTCCATCTGCTGGCGCTGCGCAACGTGCAATGGATCGGTTATCTCTCCACCACCGGGATTTACGGCGATACCGGCGGCGCGACGGTCGACGAGAGCGCCATGGCGAATCCGTCGACGGAGCGCGCGCGCCGCCGGGTGATGGCGGAGAAACGCTGGCTCGCCTTGCGTCATCATGAAGGCCTGCCGGTGCACGTGTTCCGCCTTGCCGGCATCTACGGCCCCGGGCGCAGCGTGTTCGAGCGCGTGCGCGCGGGCACGGCGCAACGGATCGACAGGCCCGATCATTTGTTCTCGCGGATTCACGTCGACGACATCGCCGCCGTGCTGCAGGCCTCCATCGCCAAGCCGCGGACCGGCGCAATATATAATGTCTGCGACGACACCCCGGCGACTCCCGCCGAGGTCACGGCGCATGCTTGTACGTTGATCGGCATGAAGCCGCCGCCGTTGATATCGTTCGAAGACGCAAAAAAAACGATGTCGCCGATGGCGCTCAGCTTCTGGCTCGACAACCGCCGGGTCGACAACGGCCTGATCAAGCGCGAACTCGGCATCAAATTCGCCTATCCGAGCTACAAGGAGGGCCTCGCGGCGGTTCTCGCGGCGGAGAAAAAATCCGCTTAATCAAAGGTCTTGCGTCTTAATCGAAACGAACGATGGTGTAGGCCGCCTGATGGGGCTTCCGGTGGAACTGGGTGCGCGGATCGATGATGCGCTTGCGTCCGAGCACCCGGTCATCGTCGTGAATGACGAAGACGTGCTTTCGATCGAGCACCGCGAGCCCTTCCGCCTTGTGGGCGAACATCAGGTGGTTGCCCGCGCGGTCGAGCATCGGCTCCGGCGGCAGGCCTTTCGCATATCGCTCGAGACTGAGGACCCACAGGAACGCGCCGAGGCCCTCGTCGGTTTCCGCCGTTTCGAAGCTGGTCAGCAGATAAAGTCGCTTGTTGTATTTGTCGTACTCCACGCTGGAGAGCCCGACCGTATGGCCGCCGGGTGTGCTTAAAAGTCCGGCATCGTAAAGCCGCAGGGATTGCTCGGGAATAAACGGCGCGCCGTCCTTCATCTCGTATCGGGCCTCGAGGATTTTTACGACGTAGGAGAATTTTCTGTAGGACTTGCCGAGCTCGCGCACGCCGAACAGAAGCCTGTTGTCCGGCAGCGCCGCCAGCCCTTCGATCTTGGCATGGCCGGTTGCGCCGTCCGCGCAGGTCTTGATCGCGAGCGTCTTGGCGAACAGCGCGCGTAAACCGCGCGAGCTGTTCCGTCCGCCGCGCCCGGATGGATTCACCAGCGTAACGGCGCCGCGGTTGTCGGCGGGCCAGCTCAGCAGCCGATTGTAGCGATCCCGCTTCGGCGACGCGCAATCGATGCGATCGAACGCCGTGGAGGCGAACGCCCGCGCCCCGTCCGGGGTTACGGTCATGCTTTCAATTTTTTTGGTTTTCGTGAAAAGGGGTTCCTTGAAATAGGTTTCGGTGGCGGGCGTCGTCTCGAAGGAAGGAAACGCCAGCGAAAAGACCGGCGAGAACTTTTTGGGCAGCGACTTGTCGATGGCGACGACGAGGCGTTTCTGCTCCGCCAGATAAACCGCGGCGGATGCTTCGCAATGCTTGAGCTTCCCTTTCTTGCTCGCCGTGCCGGCCGGGAAACAATCGATGACGCCGCGCTTGACGATTTCCGCGCGTTCGGCGTGCGTGGGCAAGACCGCGCCGAGACAGACCAGGGCCGAAAGTATCGGTATGATGAAAAACCGTGTGCGCCGTTGCATATACTGTTTCTTTCTTATGTTGCGTCGAGCCGGCCGAGAAGCCGTTCCAGGGTCGCGCTCAGGCGCTCGATGTCCGCCGGCGTCGACAGCCGGTGATCGCCGTTCTTGACCAGTGTGATCTCGACGTCGTCGGTGCGCAATTTTTCGGCAAGCCGGAGCGCCGTCGCGAACGGAACTTCCCTGTCGTTCAGGCCGTGCAGCAGGCGTACCGGGCAGTCGAGGGGAATCGTGTCGCCGAGCAGCAGGTGGTTGCGGCCTTCGTCGATGAAGCTTTGCCGGATGACGAACGGATCATTGGGGTCGTACTCGTTGGCGACGGTAACGACGCCGTCGCGCTTTATGACGTCTTTCTGTTCCGGCGTCAGCGCGTCCTCGATCAGGCCTTGCGTGAAATCGGGCGCGGCGGCGATGCCGATCAGCCCCGCGATCCGCTCGGGCCGGGCCAGGGCCGTCAGCAGCATCAGCCAGCCGCCCATGGAAGAGCCGACCAGCACCAGCGGGCCGTCGATCAGGTTATCGATCGCGAAAATCGCATCGCCGGCCCAGCGCCCGATGGTGCCTTCGTCGAAATTACCGGAGGACTCGCCGTGGCCGAAGTAATCGAAGCGCAAAAAAGCCCGGCCCCGGCGGCGGCAGAAATTCTCCACGCCCATCGCTTTCACACCGGTCATGTCGGATTTGAAGCCGGCCAGGAACATCACGCCCGGCGCGCGCCCGGCCAAGCGATGGTAGGCGATAGACGCGCCGTCCTCCCGTGCTATGATCGCGGCCCCCGACGGGGTGGCCTTCGGTAATGGTTTGGTCACTTCTGGCATGGCACTCTGGGCGGATCATGGAACCGGCGGACCATAACACGATCGTTGACGAAGCGGAACGGGCTCCCGATGAAGACCGGGGGGCACCGTCGCCGCGCGCGCGCCTGGCGACCGTGCTTCAGGTGCTGCCGGCGATGGAAGAAGGCGGCGGCGGCGTCGAACGCGGCGCGGTCGAGATCGCCCAGGCCATCACCGAGGCCGGCGGCCGGGCGCTGGTCGCGTCGAACGGCGGGCGGTTGACCCACGATCTCAAGCGGGTCGGCGCCGAGCACATCCAGTTGCCGCTCGACAGCAAGAACCCTTTCACGATGTACGCCAACATCGGCCGACTGATGCACGTGATCCGCAGCCAGTCGGTCGATATCGTGCATGCCCGTTCGCGCGCGCCGGCTTGGAGCGCCTACTTCGCGGCGAAACGGACCGGCGTGCATTTCGTCACGACCTTTCACGGCACCTACGGCATGGAATTCCCGCTCAAGCGCCGCTACAACGCGGTGATGACGCATGGCGAACGGGTCATCGCAATTTCCGGGTTCATCGCCGGGCACATCCGTCAGCATTACGGCGTGCCGTCCTCGAAAATCCGCGTGATTCACCGCGGCGTCGATCTCGAACGGTTCACCCCGAAGAAGGTCACCGCCGAGCGGGTGATCAAACTCGCCAATCATTGGCGCCTGACGGATGGTTTCCCGGTGGTCATGCTGCCGGGCCGGCTGACCCGCTGGAAAGGCCACGCGATTTTCATCGAGGCGGTCGCCAAGCTCAAACGCCGCGATATCCGCTGTCTCATCGTCGGTTCCGATCAGGGCCGCACCGAATACCGCCGCGAACTCGAGGCCCTCACCGCCAAGCACGATCTCGGCGAGGTCATGCGGCTGGTCGATTATTGCGACGATATGCCGGCGGCCTATATGCTCTCCGACGTGGTGGTCTCCGCCTCGACCGATCCGGAGGCGTTCGGGCGTGTCGTCGCCGAGGCCCAGGCGTTGGGGCGGCTGGTCGTCGGGCCCGATCACGGCGGCGCCAAGGAGTTGATCATCGACGGCGAAACCGGCTGGCTGACACCGCCGGGCGACGCGGCGGCGCTCGCGGCGGCCATCGACAAGGCGCTGTCGTTCGACACCGCGGCGCGCAACCGGGCGGCGGCGCGTTCGATCGTGAACGTGCGAACGCATTTCTCCAAGCAGACCATGTGTACCAAGACGCTCGAGGTGTACAACGAAGTGCTGCAGCTCGGATCGCCAGAGGGCGCGAGCGGTTAATGTCCGACAGCGCGGTCCGGCACGTCCTGATCATCAAGCTCGGGGCGCTCGGGGATTTCGTTCAGGCCCTCGGGCCGATGGCGGCGATCCGCCGCCATCATCCGGACGCCCATATCACGCTGCTGACGGCGAAACCCTACGCCGATTTGGCGAAGGCTTCCGGCAGCGTCGACGACATCTGGATCGATACCCGCCCCGCGTGGTGGCAGATCGGCGGTTGGCTCGATCTGCGTTATTGGCTGCGCCGGACCGGTTTCGATTGGGTGTATGATCTGCAGACATCCGATCGCAGCGGCTTTTATTACCGCCTGTTCTGGCCCGGGCCGTATCCGAAGTTCTCCGGCATCGCCGAGGGATGTTCCCATCCGCACACGAATCCCGGACGCGATTTGCTTCACACCGTCGAGCGTCAGCGTGAGCAATTGAAGGCGGCGGGCATCGATAACGTACCCGAAACCGATCTCTCGTCCGCGGTTTGGGCGCGGGCCGATGTTTCTTTCCTGAACCTGCCCGAACGCTATGCGCTTCTGGTGCCGGGCGGTGCCGCGCACCGGCCGGGCAAGCGCTGGCCGGCGGAATACTACGGCGCGTTGGCGGCCATGCTGGCGGCGCGCGGCGTTACCCCGGTATTGCTCGGCGCGAAAGGGGAAAAGGACGTGTTGGCGAATATTCATGCCGCCTGCCCGCAAGCGCTCGATCTGTGCGGCCGCACCGATTTCCTGCAGATTGTTGCCTTGGCGCGCGGCGCCGTCTGCGCCGTCGGCAACGACACCGGGCCGATGCATCTGATCGCGGCGGCGGGCTGCCCGAGCGTGGTTTTATATTCCTTCGAGTCGGACCCGGTGCTGTGCGCCCAGCGGGGGCCCGATGTTGCCATCCTGCGCCGCGAGACCCTGGCGGACCTGACGCCGGAAACCGTATTTTCGGAGCTGCAGGCGCGGATTTCCGCCCTTGCTTGACAGAAAACCGTTTCGCTCTACATTGCCCCTCCACTGAGGAAAACGAAACGACACTCGAAAAGACCATGGTCGCGATCACCTTACCGGACGGCAGCGTCCGCAGCTTCGAGAAAGCCGTCACCGGCGCCGAATTGGCCGCCGATATCGGCCCCGGGCTCGCCAAGGCGGCGCTTGCGGTGCGCGTCGGCGGCCGCCTGAAGGATTTGGCTTTGCCCATCGAGCAGGACGCCGAGGTCGCGATCCTCACCGCCAAGGACGAGGCCGCGCTGGAACTGCTGCGCCATGATGCCGCGCACGTCATGGCGGAAGCGGTGAAGGAACTCTATCCCGAGACCCAGGTCACCATCGGCCCCGCCATCGAGAACGGCTTTTATTACGACTTCGCGCGCGCGACCCCGTTCACGCCCGAGGACCTCGAGAAGATCGAGGCGCGCATGCATGAGATCGTCGATCGCGATGAAACGATCGCCCGCGAGGAGTGGGACCGGCAAAAGGCGATTCAGTATTTCAAGGGCCTGGGCGAGCATTATAAGGCGCAGATCATCGAGGACCTGCCGAAGGACGAGACGATCTCGGTCTACCGCCAGGGCGACTTTCTCGATCTCTGCATTGGCCCGCACCTGCCCTCGACCGGTAAATTGGGGCACGCCTTTAAATTGATGAAACTCGCCGGCGCCTATTGGCGCGGCGATTCGCGCAATGAAATGCTGCAGCGGGTGTACGGCACCGCCTGGGCCAGCGAAAAGGACCTCAAACAATACCTCACGATGTTGGAAGAGGCCGAGAAGCGCGATCACCGCCGCTTGGGCCGCGAGATGGATTTGTTCCATATCCAAGACGTCGCCGTCGGCTCGGTGTTCTGGCACCCCAAGGGCTGGACGCTTTATCGCGCGCTGCAGGATTACATTCGCGCGCGCCTGGAAGCCGCCGATTACATCGAGGTCAATACGCCGCAGCTTGTCGACCGGGTGTTGTGGGAAGACTCCGGTCATTGGGAGAAATTCCGCGAGCATATGTTCACCGCCGAATCGGAAGAACGCGTGCTCGCGCTCAAGCCCATGAACTGTCCATGCCACGTGCAGATTTTCCGTCTCGGGATTAAATCTTACCGCGATCTGCCGATCCGCATGGCCGAGTTCGGCTCGTGCCACCGCAACGAACCCTCCGGCGCGCTGCACGGCCTGATGCAGGTGCGCGCGTTCACTCAGGACGACGCGCATATCTTCTGCACGGAAGATCAGATCACGGCGGAGACCAAATCGTTCTGCGAACTCTTATTAAGTGTCTATCGCGACCTGGGTTTCGAGGAGGTGGCGGTCAAGTTCTCCGACCGGCCCGCCGTGCGCGCCGGCAGCGACGCGGTCTGGGACAAGGCGGAAAAGGCGCTGCAGGACGCGACCGCTGCGGCCGGGCTCGAACCCACGCTCAATCCGGGCGAGGGCGCGTTCTACGGGCCCAAGCTCGAATTCGTGCTGCGCGACACCATCGGGCGCGACTGGCAGTGCGGCACCCTGCAGGTGGATTTCGTGCTGCCCGAACGCCTCGATGCCTCCTATGTCGGCGAGGACGGCGAGAAGCACCGCCCGGTCATGCTGCACCGGGCGATCCTCGGTTCGTTCGAGCGGTTTATCGGCATTCTGATCGAGCAATACGCCGGGCGCTTCCCGCTGTGGCTGGCGCCCCTGCAGGTTATGGTCGCGACCATCACCAACGACGCCGATGCCTATGCCGGGGGCGTGTTGAACGCGCTCAAGGCGGCCGGGCTTCGGGCCGAGGCCGATCTCAGGAACGAAAAGATCAATTACAAGATCCGCGAACACAGTACGGCGAAAGTGCCGGTGATCCTGGTGGTGGGTGCGCGCGAAAGCGAGGATAAAACCGTCGCCATGCGCCGCCTGGGCGGCAAAAACCAAGAAATTCTTGCGCTTAACGAGGCAATTGATACACTCCGAGCGGAAGCGCAAAGTCCGGTTCGCCGCCAACGATAAACCGAACGAAAGCCCGAACCGGCGCCCAAAAGCCGTTGTCGCTGGGAGCAACGCACATGAAAGGAGATTATTAACATAGCGAGACAACCGTTTGACCGCGCACCGGCCCCGAAAGACGGGCCCCGCGTGAATGAAGAAATCGATGTGCCGAAAGTGCGACTCGTCGATGCCGACGGAGAAATGGTCGGCGTTCTTTCCCCTAAAGAAGCGATGGAAATGGCCTTTGAGGTGAATCTCGATCTGGTCGAGGTGTCGCCCAATGCCGATCCGCCCGTTTGTAAAATCCTCGATTACGGCAAATTCAAGTACAACGAGCAGAAGCGCCGCCACGAGGCGCGCAAGAAGCAGAAGGTCATCGAGGTCAAGGAAATCAAGATGCGCCCCGGCATCGACACCCACGATTACGAGGTGAAGATGCGCAGCGCCCGGCGTTTTCTCGACGAGGGCGACAAGGTCAAGGTCACCATCCGGTTCCGTGGCCGTGAGCTGGCCCACCAGGAACTCGGCATGCAGGTTCTCAACCGGGTCCGGGCCGAGCTCGATGAGATTTCCAAGGTCGAGCAGTTCCCGACCATGGAAGGCCGCATGATGACCATGGTGATCGCCCCCAAATAAGCCCATAGGCCCCGGAAAACCGCCGATAATCCGCCGGAAATTCGTTTCGGCCCGGGCCGGATCGGGTCCGGATCAGGGCCGGGCCGGGGCCTTGCGCCGACTTGCAATCGGGCGGCCTTCCCGCTATAACCCCGCCTTCCAAGGAAGACGCCGTGTTGGGTTGGCCGGCCACGTGAAGGGCATGCCGGACCGCCCAAAGAGGCGCAAACAAAAGGATCGAAAAATGCCCAAGCTTAAAACGAAAGCCAGCACCAAGCGGCGCTTTCGGGTGACCGCGTCCGGTAAGGTCCGGGCCAACGCGGCCTGCCGCCGGCACTTCCTGCGCCGCCGCCCGAAAAAGATGAAACGTCAATCCAAGGGTACCATGATTCTTTGCGATGCCGACGCGCGCATCGTGCAGAAATACATGCCGTATTTATAGGAGGGCGTTCCATGGCACGCATTACCCGTAGCCCCGCCCGTCGCGCGCGGCACAAGAAAATCATCAAGATGGCGCGCGGTTATCAGAACCGCAGCAACAACGCCTACCGCATTGCGCTCGAACGGGTCGAGAAGGCCCTTCAGTACGCCTACCGCGACCGCCGCACCAAGAAGCGCGAATTCCGCAAGCTCTGGATTCAGCGCATCAACGCCGGCGCGCGACTGCACGGCCTGACCTATTCGCAGTTTATCAACGGTCTCAACCGGGCCGGTATCGAGCTCGATCGCAAGGTTCTTTCCGATCTTGCCGTGTCCGAGCCGGATGCTTTTGGAGCCCTCGTCCAACAGGCCCAGGCCGCTCTCGCCAAGACCGCTTAAATTTAAGTCGACGATCAGGTCTTAACGTTTTCGGGAGGCGGCCGGACGGGCGCCTCCCTTTTATGTTTATGACGATAGGTTTGTGGATTCGATCCGATGGAAAATCTCGATAGCTTGCGCACGGAACTGCTCGGCGCGATCGAGACCGCCGAAGACCCGAAAGCGCTCGAGGAGTTGCGCGTCGCCGCGCTCGGCAAGAAGGGCAGCGTTACCGGCCTGATGAAAGGCCTCGGCGCGATGGACCCGGAGGCGCGCAAGGAAGCGGGCGCGGCGTTGAACGCGCTCAAGGACGAACTCGCCGCGGCTATCGAGGCGCGCAAGGAAATTCTGTCGTCCGCCGAATTGGATGCCCGCCTTAAGGACGAGGCGCTCGACGTCACCCTGCCGGCGCGTCCCCAACCGGTGGGCGGCGTGCATCCGATCAGCCAGACCATCGACGAGGTCACGGCGATCCTCGGCGCGATGGGTTTCACGGTCGCCGAGGGCCCCGACATCGAGGACGACTGGCACAACTTCGGCGCGCTCAATATCCCGCCCGAGCATCCCGCGCGCCAGGAGCACGACACGTTCTATCTGCCGGGCGAACGCGACGGGCAAAAATTACTGCTGCGCACCCACACCTCGCCGGTGCATGTCCGCACCATGCTGAGTTCCAAGCCGCCGATCCGCATCATCGTTCCCGGACGGACCTTCCGTTGCGATTACGACGCGACGCACTCGCCGATGTTCCACCAGATCGAAGGCTTGTGGATCGACGACTCCATCCATATGGGGCATCTGAAGGGCTGCCTGGTCGATCTGTGCCGCGCGTTCTTCGGTGTCGACGATCTGCCGGTGCGCTTCCGCCCGAGCTACTTTCCCTTCACCGAGCCGTCCGCCGAGGTCGACATCGGCTGCACCCGCGAGGGCGGCACGTTCCGGATCGGTCACGGCGACGCCTGGCTCGAAATTCTCGGCTGCGGCATGGTGAACCCGAAAGTGCTCGAGCACGGCGGCATCGATCCGACGACATATCAGGGCTTCGCCTTCGGCGTCGGCATCGAGCGTCTGGCGATGCTCAAATACGGCATCCCCGATCTGCGCACGTTTTACGAATCCGACCTGCGCTGGCTGCGTCATTACGGTTTTTCCGCGTTGGCCGCGCCGAACCTGGCCGAGGGATTGAGCCGATGAAACTGACGCTCTCCTGGCTCAAGGAGCATCTCGACACCGACGCGGGCTTGGACGAGATCGTTGCCGCGTTGCCGGCACTCGGGCTCGACGTCGACTCCGTGATCGATCGCGGCGAAAGCCTCAAGGGTTTCATCGTTGCCAAGGTGCGTGAAGCCAAGCCGCACCCGGACGCGGATCGCCTGTCGGTGTGTCAAGTCGATACCGGCTCGGGAACCGTCGAGGTCGTCTGCGGCGCGCCGAACGCGCGCACCGGGCTGATCGGCGTGTTCGCGCCGTCCGGTTCCTACATCCCCGGCACCGGTATCACGCTGAAGGAAACCAAGATTCGCGGTATCACCAGCAACGGCATGCTGCTGTCCGAGCGCGAGATGGGTTTGAGCGACGATCACGACCGGATCATCGAACTGGCGGACGACACGCCGATCGGCGCGTCGGCCATCGAGGTCATGGGCCTCGACGATCCGGTGATCGACATCGAGATCACGCCCAATCGCGCCGACTGTCTCGGCGTGCGCGGCATCGCCCGCGATCTCGCCGCCAAGGGGATCGGGACGTTGAAGCCGTTGAACGCCGAGCCGGTCAAGGGAACCTTCGAAAGCCCGATCCGGGTGCGCCTCGACTTCGGGGCCGACAGCCCTTCGCCGTGTCCGTATTTTATCGGCCGCACGATTCGCGGCGTCAAAAACGGCGAAAGCCCGCAATGGCTGAAGGACCGCCTGAATGCGATCGGCCTGCGTCCGATCTCGGCACTGGTCGACATCACCAATTTGATGGCGTTCGGCCATTGCCGCCCGATGCATGTGTTCGACGCCGATTCGATTCGCGGCGATCTGCACGTGCGCCTCGCGCGCGCGGGTGAAAAACTCACCGCGCTTGACGGCGAAACCCATACGCTCGATCCGAGCATGACCGTGATCGCCGACGACCACGCGGTCGAATCCTTGGCCGGCGTGATCGGCGGCGCGCGCACCGGCTGCACGGAAAAGACCGTCGACGTCTTCGTCGAATCCGCTTATTTCGATCCCATCCGCACGGCGGAAACCGGACGGCGGCTCAACGTCATGTCCGACGCGCGTTACCGCTTCGAGCGCGGCGTCGATCCGGCGATGGTGCGGGGCGGCATGGAAATCGCCACCCGCTTGATTTTAGAGATTTGCGGCGGCGAGGCGTCCGACTTGGTGATCGCCGGCGACGAACCCGCATGGCAACGAACCGTTGCGTTCCGGCCGGATCGTTTACGGACCCTCGGTGGCGTTACGTTGTCCGCCGATACCGCCAAAGCGATTTTGGCGCTGCTCGGCTTTTCTGTCGAAGACACGGGAACCGCGTGGCAGGTTTCGGTGCCGTCCTGGCGCGGCGACATCGTCGGCGAAGCCGATCTCGTCGAGGAGATTCTCCGCGTTAACGGATACGACAATATCCCCGCCGTGTCGCTGCCGCGCATCGACAGCGTGCCGCAACCCGCTCTCGATTCGCTGCAGGTTCGCCGCAAGACCGCGCGGCGCGCATTAGCCGCACGCGGGCTTTACGAGGCG
This sequence comes from Rhodospirillales bacterium, assembly GCA_040216475.1. Lineage (GTDB taxonomy): Bacteria > Pseudomonadota > Alphaproteobacteria > Rhodospirillales > CALINB01 > CALINB01. Next base: position 728 of record JAVJPD010000048.1, on the reverse strand, counting down.
GTGACCTATTCTTTTATGTCCTCGAACGCGGTCGGGTTGTTCGGCGGGGCGGCGGATGCGATGCATCTCGCCAATCCGATCAGCAGCGATCTCGACGTCATGCGCCCGAGCATCCTGCCGAATTTGATCGCCGCCGCCGGGCGCAACGCCGATCGCGGTTACGGCGACGGCGCGTTGTTCGAAGTCGGTCCGCAATACGCGGGCGCGGCACCGGAAGATCAACGCATGGTTGCGGCGGGCATTCGCGCCGGGCAGACGGGACCGCGCCATTGGGCAAATCCGCCGCGCCCCTGCGACGTTTATGATGCCAAGGCCGATGCGCTGGCCGTGCTTGACGTCCTCGGCGCGCCGGTCGCGAACGTGCAGATCGCGGCGAGCGCGCCCGGTTGGTATCATCCGGGCCGTTCGGGTGCGCTGACCCTGGGGCCGAAAACGGTTCTCGCTTACTTCGGCGAGATTCATCCGCGCGTGCTGATGGCGATGGGCGTCAAGGGGCCGGTTGCGGGTTTTGAAATCCTGCTCGATCATCTGCCGCTGCCGAAAGTGCGCAAGGGCCCGGCTAGGCCGGCGCTCGAGTTGTCGGCCTTTCAGCCGGTCGAGCGCGACTTCGCCTTCGTCGTCGATGAGCATGTCGAGGCGGCGGCGTTGATGCGCGCGGCGGCGGCGGCGGATAAAGCCCTGATCGTGTGCGTCGATGTCTTCGACGTGTTCGCCGGCGGCAACATCGG
>JAVJPD010000047.1:0-6136 GCA_040216475.1 Rhodospirillales bacterium | reverse complement strand
GATCTCGCCGGCCAGTTCGATGAACCGGGTCGGATAGCCCGCGATCTGCGCTTTCCAGCTCAGATAAAACGGGTCGTTCGGGTTCATGCCGTTCTATCCCGGCCCCGGTTTGGGCGGGCACTGCATTCCGATCGACCCGTTTTATCTGAGCTGGAAAGCGCAGATCGCGGGCTATCCGACCCGGTTCATCGAACTGGCCGGCGAGATCAACGCGGCCATGCCGAATTACGTGATCGGCATCCTGACGCAGGCCCTGCAAGAGCGATTCGGCACGTTTCTTCAGCACGCCAAGATTCTCCTGATCGGAATCGCCTACAAAAAAAACGTCGACGACGTGCGCGAAACCCCGGCGTTTCCTCTGATCGAGCTGTTGGAGCGGCGCGGCGCCGCGGTCGATTTCTACGATCCCTACGTTCCCGAAATTCCGAAGACCCGGGAACACGCGGCCCTGGCGGGGCGCACGTCGGTGCAGTGGGAACCGGCGCGATTCGGCGATTACGACGCGGCGTTGATCTGTACCGATCACGATTGTATCGATTTCGAGGCCTTGGTCGCGGCTTGCAGGCTTGTCGTCGACGCGCGCAACGCCACCAGGAACGCCACCGCCGGACGCGATAAGATCGTTCCGGCGTAAGCGCGGCAGTATTGCCCCCATGCGGGATATACGGAACATGCGGAAACGGGTTTTTCTTATGCTCGCACTCATGCTTGTCCTTTCGACGGGCGCCGCGGCCTTTGTCGCTCCCGGCGCTGTCGTCGCCGAAGCCGCGCCGGCCCAATCCCGTCAAGCGCCCTACAATACCGCGCGGGCGGAGCAGGCCTTCGCGGCCGGCCAAGCCCAATACAAAGCGGGCGATTTGACGGCCGCCGCAAAGCACTTCGAAACGGCGCTCGAATTTTGGCCGGTTCATCAAGGTGCCTGGCAATGGCTGACGGAAGCCTACCGGCACCTCGAGCGTTCGGAGGATTACCGGCACGCGATATTTTTTCGCGAACGCACGGCGTGGGCACTCGACGTCGACTTGCGCCACGCCAAACGGATTTTCGACGACGTCGCCGCGGGGCGCAAACGCGCGGGCGACCTCGACGAACGGTACGCCGAGACGGCGAAACAATTGAGCGTTTTCTACGATTACGTCATCTGCCGCACCCAGGCGGCGCGCGAAACCGAACTGGCCAAGCGGCTGACCTTCGATCAGAAATACGGACTGGAAAAGGCTTTCGGCCTCACGCCGAAACCGGGTGGGCGGCCCTGTGGCCGGTGAAGTAAAATGCCGGGTTACGCCGGCAATTTGAATTCACGCTCGACGTATGCCGCCAGCATTTCAAGACTTTTCTCGACCGAAAGGCCGCCGGTGTCGATGACCAATTCGGGTTTTTCCGGTATTTCGTAAGGTGCATTAACACCGGTGAAATCCGCGATTTCGCCGCGCCGGGCCTTTGCGTACAAACCTTTCGGGTCGCGCGCCTCGCAAACATCAACCGAGGCCGAAAGAAAAATTTCGTGAAAATTCCCCATGGCGGCCTCGCGCGCCCGGTCCCGGTCTTCTTGATACGGCGAAATAAAGGCCGAAATGGCAATGAACCCGGCATCGGCGAACAGCGCCGCCACCTCGCCGACACGGCGGATGTGTTCGGTGCGATCTTCGGGGGCAAATCCGAGGTCCGAAGACAAGCCGAACCGGAGGTTATCGCCGTCGAGCACGTATGCTTGCAGCCCCCGCTCGAACAGGCGCTTCTCGAGCTCGAACGCGAGCGTCGTCTTGCCCGAGGCCGAAAGCCCCGTGAACCAGAGAACCCCGCCGCGATGGCCGTGGCGGCGGTGGCGGGAACCGGCGGGGATGCGGTGAGCAACTTCGGTGAGGTTGGAGGATTTGGGGGGCATGGGCACGGTTTTCGGTCAGGAATGTATAAATATCAATCTAAGTGAAGAGCTTTGGTAAACTAATAAATATGATTTTATTCACATTTTAGATTTAAATTCATGTTTTCGCAATGATAGCGCAATTCCCGAAAAATTCCTGTGTTTTAAGAAGCTTACTTGACGTTCAAGCCATGAACAAGATAGTGTTCGCGCCATGAACATGAGCCAAGGGTCTGATTCTTGAGCGATTCATCCTTGAAAACAACAGCGCCGGAACTGGATCCCGAAATCACCCTTGGGGTGCTGAACGCCGTCGAAAGCAACGATTCGGTGACCCAGCGCTCACTGGCGCAGGATCTCGGAATCGCACTCGGGCTGGCGAATGCTTATCTCAAACGCTGCGCCAAGAAAGGGCTGATCAAAATCACGCATGCCCCGGCCAACCGGTATCTTTATTATCTTACCCCTCAAGGGTTCGTGGAGAAAAGACGGCTCACGGCCGAGTATCTTTCCGTTTCCTTCAATTTCTTTCGTAAAGCCCGCAGCCAATACGCCGAGCTTTTCGATCTTTGCTCACGGCGGGGATGGCACAGGGTCGTTCTGTACGGCAAAAGCGATCTTGCCGAAATCGCGATCCTCAGTGCCGGTGAAACCGGCGTCGAGATTATTGGCATCATCGAACCGACGTCGAATCAGGATACGTATCTCGGCGTCCGGGTGTTTTCCGACATGAAGGCGGCTGGACAAGCGGATGCCGCCATGATCACCGATCTCACCAATCCTCAAGCCCGGTTTGATGAATTACTTGGAGAGTTTCCGAGCGAAAATATTCTGGCGCCGTATTTTTTGCACATCTCACGCGTGAAACCGAGCCTGGCCGAATAGGACGAAACAATGACGAATTGGTATGCGGTCAATACTCACGTCCAAAGCGAAGAGAAAGCCGCTTGGCATTTGCGCAATCAGGGATTCGAGGTTTACCTGCCGCGGTATCTGAAGCGTCGACGGCATGCCCGGAAAACCGATCTTATCAAAGCGCCGTTGTTTCCCCGCTATTTGTTCGTTGCCATCGACATGTGCCTGCATCAATGGCGTTCCATAAATTCTACAGTCGGCGTGGCGAGATTGGTCTGTACCGGCAGCGACCCCGCGCCGGTTCCGGCACCTATCATTGAGAATATTCGCGTGCGCGAGAATGACGATGGTATCGTTGTTGTTGATCCGCGCGGCCGCTTCAAAAAAGGCGACGCTGTCCGCTTATTGGATGGCCCCTTTGCCGATGTGATCGGATTATTCGAGGGCACAACCGCCGACGAACGCGTGATGATTTTGCTCGATCTTCTGGGCCGACAAGTGAAAGTAAGGATGAAGCCGGAACTGGTGGAGGCCGCGGCCTGAGGGTTGCAACGGCCCCCAGTTTGTAAGCGAGGGCGACAGCATATAGCCGTCTTAATTAAGACCCGAAGGGGCGGCGTTTGAATGGTTTTGGCCGTCCGGGAGAGTCCTTTTCACCCGGACTGCGGTAGCGTGGAAAAATTCAGAAACACAAATATGTGTACTTTGGTCCTGAAATTAAGCGTTAGCGGCAATACTCGTCCGGCTATATCGATCAAAATTTAGAGCGCCATGAAGAGACAGGATATCTCAATATTCCGGAACCGATAATTATTATGCCAGCATATTTCTTCGAATTTAAAACCGGAGTGTTGCCTTAGGCTTTGTAAGCACTAATCCTTCTTTCCATGATCATGCTTATAAATACTCGTTATTATAGAAAATTCATCATAAGATTAATAATGCATTAGAAATGCTCGTATATTTTGGATTCCCCCCTCCTCGAAAAATACCGACGTTAACCGTGTCGTGTCTTTTAAAACGTTCGGCTAACGATCCCATCGCTTGGGGGTTGATTTTTTTTGCATGCCTCAACCCCTTGCAAACTTCACAACCGCCAATATCTTCAATCAGGCGTTCTGTTTCGAACGAACGATCATTTATTTTTTCATTATATTTGGGTTAGTAGCCATAGTTTTCTTATACAGAAATTACTAATTATCCCCATTCTATCACATACAGCCTCATGAATTATTCTAAAAATGTTTCAATTGTCGTCCCGACAATGAACCGGCCTCATTTCGTCGAAACGATGGTGCGTGTACTCATCAAGACTAATTTTGGCGGAAGTTTAATTCTGTGTGATTCAAGTGATGATGAAAATTTTTTACGCATATCCAGAATACGGAATACCATTGATGATCGTTTTCAATGCATTCACCATCATTTGCCAAACATGAATGCTGGCAACGCAGCCGCTGAAATTATACCAGAAATTGTAACTCCTTATGCGATCTACCTGCCGGATGATGACCTGCCCATACCACGTACCTTAGAAGCATGTGCAATGTTTCTCGATAATTATCCAGACTACAGCGCTGTAACTGGCCATACCGTTATGGCTAACGTACAGAACGGTCAAATATGCAATTCTGGTTATTATTATATCCGTCCCTACGAACAAGAGAAGCCATCGGATAGGCTTCATGCATTGCTCTCTGATTATTGCGTAATTTGTTTTTCATTAATAAGAACGGAATATTTAAAAGATATGTTCTTGTCTGCCCCAACAGTTACGGACAATTATATGGGTAATGAATTACTAATAAATTCAATCGAAGTTTTAAAAGGCAAGGTCAAAAAATTGAATAAACTATTTCTCGTCCGACTGAATCATAAAGACCGTTTATCAACCACGGATTTTTTTGACTGGATTACGAATGAAAGCTGGAGTCCGAGCGCTCGGGAATATCTAAAAATTATTAGCGGCAAGCTTTCAGATGTGTCTGGAACACCAACAGCTGAATCCATGGAAGTCGTCAAAAAGGCCTTATGGTGCTACATCAATAAACGTAGTCAGAACCATTATAATTCAAAATATCAACTGTCAGCCAATAACGCCATTCGCAGGTGGGTAAAAAAATCTAACAAAATAGTACATTTTTTGCGGCATGCTCGCGCACAGCTACCGGGCTCCCAGGGGCAATTTAGTTTGGAAGGCTTGTCCCGTCAGAGTTCGCCGTACTACTCCGACTTTATGCCAATATATCTTGCTTTAAAGTCTGTTCCAGCCCCACGCCAGACAAATTTTTAATATCTGATGTATCCGGTTAACCAACTTGATTTTACATCACTCAACAGATGGGTATGTTTATATTTTATCGTCGTTACGTGTATTGCTGCCAGTTCGTTTTTTTTAACTACCTTCTTTTCACGTGGTATAAGGCCCGACGGATTGGCATCAGATGCCACCAAACAAATTCAGGCGGCTGCTCAATCAAAAAAATGGCGATGGCCGTCAGATATGCACAAATACATTGACTGTAAAGCAAGCATGAAAGATGTCGGCGTGCTCATGCTCGCATTATTCCAAACAATAATGAAAGACCGCAAAAGCTTTGCTCCCTTAATAGCTTCCTGCGCCTTTTCCAATGCGGTTTCGATTATCCTCATCTATGTCGTCGGCGCGATGTATTTCGGTCCGACGGCTGGATTTTTGCTGTCCCTATTCTTCGCTTCCTCGTTCTGGACGTATCAGGTCATTCTTTCCTGTGGTTACCAAATAACCGCGCTACCCTTCTTTCTCCTGACGGTTTTGTGCGCCGATCATGCCGGCAGAGCCGGCGGCATGGCGGCGCTCGTTTTGGCCGGCTTGTCGGGTGTCTCTTTTGCCCTCATGATGTTCTCCTCCGCCTCCTCAAGGAAATGGCTGCCCCTTATTTTTGCAGCCTTCCTATACGGGCACCGAAGTTTACTGTCGCCGCCGGAGTCACTGCAGGCTGTCTTTTCGGCAATGACGGCCAGCCCGGCGCTTATGCTCATGCTGGCAATCGGCGTCATTGCCGTGCTCTTGTGGATACTTGCTGCGATATTTTCCGCCCAAATCGTTCGAGCCATTTATGATGGTACAGCACCGGGATTCATCTCCGACGATTTCATGCAAGCTCGTTCCGAGACGCCGATGTCCGTTTATATGGCACGGCGACTTCGTTTTATTAAGGTTTTTTTTGTTTTCTCTCTTGCTGTTTTAGCGCTGCCTATCTTCAGCCTTCTACTGTCCACGAAACCGAATTTTCATGCCGAAGTGCTGTCGTTCGTCATGGGTTTTTTTGTGGTCGTCGCCGTTTTAACGGCTCCGAGGTTTCTAACCAATATCCGCCATTATTTCAATTACTGGATCATTGCTCAGGTATCGCCGCACTTTCCTTTTTATCAGAA
>JAVJPD010000046.1:0-4255 GCA_040216475.1 Rhodospirillales bacterium | reverse complement strand
AAGCTGACTTGGCCCGGTTAGAACAAGAATTTCAGGCAAAATGTTCGGGCCGAAAAAATCAATAAGGTGGTTTTAATACTTCCTTCTGGCGCTTCGTATTGAGGCGGCTATTTCGGCATCCGATAAATTCGACCGCACTTGTGCGATTTCCCGCATGACATCGGCGCCTTTGTCTTGGGCTCGAATGAGCCATTTGTGGGCGTTATAAAGTGAATAGGAAGTGCCGGCAGGATCGGCAAAGAAGTGAGCGAGGTCGACCATAGCCGGGATGTGGCCGGCCATGCTGGCGGTAATGAGCATTGAATATCTGCCGTTATCGTCCTTTTCGCCGCCGATGCCGTCCCGATACCAGCGGGCAAGTTCATACATAGCGGGAACATGCTTTCTTTGAAAAGCTGTCCATTCCAGCCAACGCCGGGCGAGTTTGGGGTCTTTCGGAATGCCGTTGCCGTTGAGCAGACGCTGAGCAAGTTCGACCTGCTCTTTCGGATCGCCGCTTTCAAGTCGGTGAAAACGTTTTATTTCATCGCTTAAGGCGTCCGATTTTTCAAGGCCGGCTGCTATGAGGAAGACCTCCGTCAACCCGAGACTCGTTTTTAGGTCACCGCCAAGCAGGCCGGCGGCATAGCCCCGAAACCAATAGTTAGCTTTCTCGGTGTCTTTGGGAATGCCGATCCCATGGAAAAGCAGATATCCGGCCACAGCGTAGATGGGTTTAAATCCTTTTTCAGCCAGCGGTAGAATGATTTGAGCTGCTTTTTGCGGGTTTATTCCCAGGCAATAGCCCCTGAGATATAGTTCCGCGAAGTAAGCCGCACCGTGATCGGGCTTAAGATTTTGATATGCCCGCAAATATCGAAGGCCCGTTTCGCAATTTTTTTCGGCGAACGCTTGCTGCGCTTTTTTCAGCAACAGCGCAGAATTCTCCATTTGCGAGTCCGCCTTGGCGGAGATAGCGGCAATACAAAAAACCAAAATCAAAAAGCAATATTTCATCGACATGGCCTCTCAGCGGTACGTAACCATATGCGCATTAAATAAGCCGATACTGATCGGTTTTGCCTCGATCACAAGTCTCGGTAGTGATTCGAACGGTCATTTTATGCGGTTGCAAGCATAAAAGTATGAATATTTTGTCATTAATCCTTTGAGAAATTCTATTTTTTTTGGGTCATTTTTCACCGTTGGATTCGGGCTGTCCGCCGCGTCCGTTCGTATATCGTGACGAATATCCATTGATTGTCGGAGAACCGAAATGCCCGATCTGACGCGCCTGCGCGGCGACACCATCATGACCGCCGGCCCCGGCGGGGAGAAGAATCCGATCTACAGCCGGCAGGAACGCGAGCAGAGCAAGCGGCAATCTCAACGGCAAAAGCGGGAGAAAAGCTTCATTCGTCCTACGGATATCGATAGCTCGCCCGAAGAAAAACGCGCCTTCGAGGAAAGAGTGCAGGCTGTCCGCAAGATGTCCAAGGCGGAGCAAAAAAAGCGGCTTCAGGATTTAGGCATCGCGAACCCGGAGGAGGCCATGCAATTCGGCCCCCGGAACGTCGCCGGCATCTTGGTGCTGGCCGAGATGGCCGAGGATCCGAATATTCTGGAGCGGCTCTTCGGCTTCGTGGCCGGCCACATGCCCGAGCCAAAACCACTGCCGCCTCAACCGCCAATCGGTGGCATAAGAGGATAATATATAATTCATTTTGACGAATTAACCATGATACGTTGTCCGGATGGCGGATAGTCAGAAAACCGGATCCAACTTAAAGCACGATGCATTGCTGCTCGCGCTTTTATATGCGCCCGTCTTTCTGAACGATTTCGGGTTCATGGCAAGTGAAACCGAAGGCCAGTTTCTCGCCGTCGATTACGTTTCGAAAGTTCTCGTCATTCTGATCGTATTATCGATTCCGCGGTTTCGGGGCTATATCCGCCCTTACCTCGGCTGGCCCGGTCGGCCTTATGAGGACGCATCGATGACTTGGCTTCGAGTCGTGATGTTGAGCTGGCTCGCCGTGCTTTTCATGATGGGTATAGCGTATTACTGGGAATGGCCGATGGAGCGCCATATGGCGGATATCAGCGTGTACCGGTTTCCCAAAATCGACACCGCGTGGTTGAATTGGACCGATTTGACGTTTGGATTGGCTTTGAACGCGATTGCGGAGGAATTTGCCTCGCGCGGCGTTTTAAAAGGCGTATTCGAACGTTACGTCAAAAGCGCCTTCATAATTATTCTGGTCTCTTCCGTTGTGTTTGCATTGACGCACTGGGGTAAGGGGCTGCCGAATATCACCGGCGCGTTTCTCTGCGGTATCGTTCTGATGGGGTTGTTTTTATATACTCGCTCTCTTTGGCCACCGATGATCGCACATTATTTCATTAATCTCTGGCATTTTTCTTGAATACATTCTTTAGGTGATTTTTCACCGTTCGCTTCGGGTGGCCCACCGCGTCCGGCAGGCATTGCGTTGGCCTGGCGCGCCCCGGCCCGGAGCGTTTCCGTACAGCCGACTAACCCGGCGGCTTATTTCTATCCGCATTTTCGGAAGATAACGACAGGGCAAGCGACCTCATCCTTCGCCACCAGCCTTCGCCAGAAGGCTACGACCGACAAGAGGCTCCGGATGACAAGCCTCATGCGGCTTGTCCGCCGAAGTTCCGACGGAGGCGGAGCCCACCGTATTGCCCTAAATCTCCGCCGGCCCACTGTGCGGCGTGCGCTCACCCCTGTTTTCGCCGAAGCAAAGTCAGGCTTTACGGAGACAGGCTGTCATAAACCAGCAAAGGGATGAAGCGCCATGAGCACTTCGATAACCACGAGCTTCGTCAAACAGTACGAGCGCGAGGTGCATGAAGCGTTCCAGCGGCGCGGGTCGTTTCTGTTGCAAACGATCCGCCGCAAAACGGGTGTGAAGGGGTCATCGACCCACTTCCAGGTGATCGGCACGGGCATTGCCACGACCAAGGCGCGCCACGGCACGATCACGCCCATGAACCAGTCGCACACGTCCGTCGAGTGCACCCTCGAGGACTTCTACGCGGGCGACTGGGTCGACAAGCTGGACGAAGCCAAGGTCAACCACGACGAACGCGAGGCCATCGCCCACGGCGGCGCCTGGGCGTTGGGCCGCAAGGCCGACGAACAGATCGTCACCAAAATGGACGGGACCTCGACCTTCGTGGGCGACCATTCGACTGGGATCACCCGGGCGTTGCTGTTAGGAGCCGTTGAGGCATTGAACGATAACGACGTTCCCAACGACGGGCAGCGCTTCGGGCTTCTCGGTCCCCGGACCTGGTCGACGGCAATGACCATCGCGGAGTTTGCCGACGCCGACTTCATCGGCGGCGACAATCTCCCCTACCTCAAGGGCGCGGAGCCGCGCACGTGGCTCGGCGTTCATTGGATGGTGCATACCGGCATTCCGGGCAAGGGTACGGCGACGGCGAAAAACCTCGTCTACCACAAGTCCGCGGTCGGTTATGCGAGCGGCGCGGAGATCACGGCCGATATTACCTGGCACGGCGATCGCGCGGCGCATTTCGTCAACCATTACATGAGCGGCGGGGCGTGCCTCATCGACGCCAACGGCGTCGTCGAGATTCGTCTCGATGAAACCGCCGCCATTCCAATCTAGAGGAGGACTGAACGATGGCATTTAACCAGTCGAACATGGTCCTCATCGGCCACGGCGCGGGCAACCACGTCTATTTTTATAAGTCGTCGGAAGCCCTCGCGACCGTGGTCGCGGCGGATTACTTTCTGCCTTATTACGAGCAGCTCAAGGAGAACGACGTGATCGTTCTTGTCGCCAGTACCGGCGGCCTCGAAACGGTCGATCTCCTCGTGGTATCCGCTTCGAGCAGTGCGACGGTAACCGTGACGAACGGTACCTGATCGCACGTCCTTTCGGGATGGGGCCCTTCACCGGGCCCCATCCTATTAAGTTTTTCCAAATGCGAGGTGATTGATGCCGCAGGCTGTGCCCGAGAACCTGGAGTTGATCCAGGCGCTCAACGGTTCCACGCCGTTTTCCTACGCCACCGTCGATCCCCTGGATTGCGTGCTGGCGGAGAATTATTTCCTGCCGGTGCGCGGCAATCTGCGCCGGGGCGACACCATACGCGTGTTTCGCGACGGCGACCCTCACATGCAGATCTGGGATTTGATCGTGACGGAAGCGGGGCAGCGGCGGGTCCGGGTCGACTTGATCGGCACCGTTTATGACAGTTTCCGACCGGCGGGTATGCA
>JAVJPD010000045.1:0-1348 GCA_040216475.1 Rhodospirillales bacterium | reverse complement strand
AATCCGTGCGCGACAACCTGCCCAAGCATGCCCAGGAAATCTATCAAGCGGCCTTCAACAACGCCTGGGATCAATACAAATCCGCGAAAGACCGGCGCGGCGGCTCGCGCGAGGAAACCGCGCACCGGGTCGCCTGGGCGGCGGTCAAGGATCAGTACGAGAAAAAGGGCGAGCGTTGGGTCAAACGCGCGTAACGCCGATCTAACGCACCAGCAGGACAGAACAATCGATGCGCCGGAATAAAGTCTCGATGGAAGCGTCTTCCAAGAGCGGCTGGCCGACGCCGAACACCATGAGTCCGGCCTGCGGCCGGCGCGAGCGCGCGCACAACTGATCGACCCGGGTTTCCGTCAGGTGCAGAAACGCGACGTCGAGTCCGCGCGTGCGCACCCGGTTGTAAATGTCGTTCTGCCAGGATTCAACGGCGTTGAGGCGCGGACTCAACATGACGACCTCGAGGCTGCGCGAGTCGAGCGCCGCCATGTCGCAGGCCGCGTCGAGCGCCCGATCGGCCGCCGCGCTGCCGTCGTAAACGGCCATCGTGCCGGCGCCGAACACGGCGGCGGGATTGAAGAACAAAACGCCGCCGACCTTGCCCTCGACGATTTGCGGCGACACCGCCGCCAGGGCCGCCGCCTCGCCGCCGGCGGCCAGGCTCTTCGGCAACACCAGCAGATCGCCGTCCTGAGCGGCGGCGAGCACTTCCGTCACGGCGTTGCCTTGGCGCACCTGAAACGAAGCGCGCACATGGCGCAGGCGCGTGACCTCCTCGACGATGCGCCGGCTTTGCGCGGCCTGCGCGCGCACGGCCCGCGCCAGCATGTCAACCTGGGCCGCCTGCGGCTCCCGGCCGCCTTCCGCCGGCTGCGGACCGAACGAGACGAACCGGTAGGCGGACGTTTCGATATGCTCGGTCAGACGCGTGAGGTTGGCGTCCTCGACGTAAAGCCCGTGCAGATCGGCGCGCAATTTATTCGCCAGCGTCGCCAGCGAATCGAGCATGGTGCGCGCGTGGGCCGGTGAATCGAACACCACCAGAATGCGCTTGAAGCGGTCTTCCGGCGGGACAGGGGGCGGCGGAACGGAAGGCGGTTGAACGGCGGGTGCGCTCATTCCTCGCCTCCATCGCGTTGGCCGTCGCGATTGCCGTTATTCATCCGCGCCGCGCGCAAGGCGCGCGAGGCGAAGCGGCGGGCGTCGCTCGCCAGATGCTCCAGGCGCTTCTCAACGGCGCGGTTGACGGTGCCGTAGGGAAACTCGCCGTCCTTGTCGCGCTCGCCGGCGGGCACGCCGGTCAGAATCTCGATGCCCTGATCGATGGTGGCAACGGGAAAGATTCGGAATTTGC
>JAVJPD010000044.1:0-5377 GCA_040216475.1 Rhodospirillales bacterium | reverse complement strand
CTTCCGATCTGACAGCGTGAAGGCCAAAATCAGACCGTAAAATGCGATCTGAGGCGCGCGGTTGTGTTGAGAGTGAACGCCGGTTTCCGTCACCGGGGCGGCGTGAATCTTGAACTTCAAGGCGGCGAAGATCGAAATCACGGTAAGCACGAGCAGAAGAATAACGATGGGCCGTTCGAGGAAGGTGAACTGATAGACCTGGGTCGTGTGATAGATGGCCGCCTCGACGCGGCTCGAAAGCACGTAGCCGATCAGCAGGGCCGGGCGCGGCCAGCCGAAGCGTTTCATATACACGCCGAGCGTGCCCATGATCATCAGGGCGATCAGGTCGCCCCAATCGCGCGTCGCCTGGAAGGCCGCGAAAAAGATCAGGCCGAACATGAACGGCGCCAGCAAGGTGTATTTGATCGTCGTGATCTTGGAGATCGGTCCGGCGAGGAACAGGCAGGTGCCGGCGCCGATGATGTTGCCGACCGCGAGCGACCAGATCATGATGAACGTGAGATCGAGGTGATCGGTGACCATCTCGAGGCCCGGATCGATGCCGATCAGGATGAAGCCGCCGAGCAACAAGGCCTTGTTGCCCGATCCCGGAATGCCGAAGAGCAACGTCGGGATCAGCGCGCCGCCTTCCTTGGCGTTGTTGGCGGATTCGGGGGCCAATACGCCGCGAATGTCGCCGGTGCCGAAGGTTTCCTTGTTCTTCGAGGATTGAACGACGTGGCTGTAGGCGATCCAGTCGACGACCGCGCCGCCGAGTCCGGGCAGGGCGCCGACGATGGTACCGATGGCGGCGCAGCGCAGCACGATCCACCAATGGCGGAACACGTCCTTGAGGCCCATCAGCCAGCCCTTGCCGAGCACGGTGCCCTTTTTGGCGATGGTTTGCTGGCGGCGCAGCAAATCGACGATTTCGGGAAGCGCGAACATGGCCAGACCGATGATGATCAGCGGAATCTTGTCGGCGAGATAGACGGTGCCGAGGGTCAGGCGTTCGGCGCCCGTGGCGGGCGCCGAGCCGACAGCGCCGAGCAGCAGGCCGAGACCGCAGGTGGCCAGGCCCTTGAGCGGATTCGAGCCGGTCAGCATGCCGACCATGCTGATCGCCAGGATGATCAGCATCATCTGTTCGCCGAAGCCCATGGCGAGCAGGATCGGCATGGCGGCGAACACCGAGAGGGTGAGGATAAAGGCGCCGAACACGCCGCCGAACAGCGATGCGGCGAACGCGGCGCTGAGCGCGCGGGCGGCTTCGCCTTTCTTCGACATGGGAAAGCCGTCGACCACGGTCGCCTGCGAACCGGCGGTGCCGGGGATGCCCATCAGGACGGCCGGAAACGTGTCGGACGTGGTGGTGACCGACAGCAGGCCGATCATCATGGCGAGCGCCTGTCCCGGTTCCATGCCGAAGACGAACGGCAAAAGGATCGCAAGTCCGGCGCTGCCGCCGAGCCCCGGCAATATGCCGAGCGCCAGTCCCAGGAACACGCCGAGAACCAGGTAAAACAAATGCCAACCGCTCATAAGAGTCAGCAAGGCGTCGATCAGGGCGCTCTCGATAGGAATGGCACGCTCTCCGTCAAAAAACGGGTGAATGAGGAATCAAGAAAGATAGAGATAAAGAAAAGCCGGCGCCGGAACGGCGCCGGCTTGATCGCGGATCAGACTTTTACGTTAAACTTGTTCTTCAAAAAGTCCTTGAACCATTTATTGATTTCAGGCGACAGATCGACGGCTTCCTTGACCGCGTCTTGCGCGTCTTCGCCGAACAGCTGCGGGTAGTTGCCGAGCATCTTCTTCGCTTTCTTCTGGAATTTCTTGTCCTTCAGCGTGTCTTTGGCCGCCTTGAGATAAGCGTTGTAGACGTCGTCCGGCGTTCCCTTCGGCAGGGCGAAACCTTTCGAGGCGGCGACGCCCATGGCGAACAGGCTCTTGGACGCGCCCCACATGGCGCCGGAGGGCTTCTTGCCGTTCAGCTTTTCATAGACTTCGGCGAGATGCGGCAGGTTCGGGAAGGCCGGGTCGCGGCCGATCTTGCCCTTACCGTTGGGGAAGCCCAGCGTGAACAGCGGCACGGCCTTACCCTGCTTGACGAGCTTCTCGACCTTCTTGAAATAGGTGCCGGCGGTATCGTGGCTGAGGTTCAACTCGCCGCGCATGAAGGCCTTGCGGGCGTTGCCGCGGCTGAGGCCGAACACCGATTGCACATCCAGGCCGAGCACTTCGAACGCGACGATGGTGCGCAGTTCGCCGGCGTTGGCTTTCTTGCCGCCGTACAGCAGCTTCTTGCCCCGCATCGCCTTGATGTCGGCGGCGGCGTCCTTGCCCTTGGCGCCGGTCGACGGACTGGTGTAGATGATCGTGCCGCGCGGCGACACCATGATCTGGCGCCACTTGAGCATGTTGAACTTCCGTTTGTCGCCGCCGAATACCTGCGACACCATGGTCGAGGTGGAGGTGGCGACGAACATCAGGCCGTCGGGCTTGGCGGATGCCTCGAACTTGTTGCTGCCCTTGATGGAGCCGCCGCCCGGCAGGTTCTTGACCAGGATGACCGGCTTGCCCGGCAGGTGTTTGGCCAAATACGGCGCGAACAAACGGGCGTATGTATCGGTACCGCCGCCTTCACGGTAGGGCGTGATCAATTGGATTTTTTTGCCGGAAAAATCGGCCGCACCGGCCAAGGTCGGTGCGCCGACGGTGCCGGCCGTTCCGGCCGCCAAGGCCAGGATGCCGAGCATAATGGTCGGTTTCATCGTGCGATGGATAAACATTATTGCCTCCCGAACGGCGATACCGGTTTTGACCCCTGCCATCTTCGACATAATTTTGGCGGGAGGTTGCTTTTATCCCCTTCCCCTGAAGGGGATACCGATATCGAGGTTTGATGTCGTAACGATAGTGAAAAGCCGGGGGAAATGGCAAGCCGCAAAATACCGAGAAGCCCCTGAAAATAGGCAAAAAAGCAGCAAAAAGGCGGCAAAAAGGCCGGCGGTTCGTGGCCGCCGGCCTTGTATGCGTTGAAGCGAATATAAGAATTAGATATTCACGTTGAAGTTTTTCTTAATCCAACCCTTCATCCAATTCATGGTTTCGGGCTTCCAGTTCAGCGCCCGGTCGTAGACCTGCTCGGCTTCATCGCCGAACTGTTGCGGATATTTGCCTAAAAGCTGACCGGCCTTCTTACGAAATTCCTTGTCGTCGATGACCTTTTTCATGGTCGAGATGTATGTTTTGTAGACATCGTCGGAGGTGCCCTTCGGTAGCGAGAAGCCCTTCGACGCCAGCACGGCGAGGTTCATGAAGTTATGAAGAGCCTGCCACTTGTGGCCCGAGGGCATTTTGCCGCCGTTCATCTTTTGGTAGATCTCCGTCACGTGCGGCATGTCGGGTTGTTCCGGGTCGCGGGCGATCGTGCCGTCGGCCTTCGGATAGCCCAAGGTGAACAACGGCACCATCTGGCCTTTCTTGATGAGCTTAACCACCTTTTGCTCATAGGCGGCGGTGTTGTCGTAGCCGATCTGGAATTCCTTGCGCATCATCGCCTTGCGCGAACCGCCCCGGCTCATGCCGAACACCGGTTTGATCTTCATGTCCAGCAGGTCGAATGCGAGGAAGCCGCGCAGTTCGCCGGAGATCGGCGATTTGGCGCCGAACACTAATTCCTGTTTCTGTAATGCCTTGACGTCGGCCGCGATATCCTTGCCGTTTGCGCCGATGCCGGGGACCGCGTAGAACACGGTGCCGACGGCGGATACGTTGATCGGCCGCCATTTGGTCATGTCGTATTTGCGTTTCTTGCCGCCGAACAGCTGGCCGAGCATCGTCGAATTGGAAACGCAGATGACGGTCAGGCCGTCGCCCTTGGCGGTTTTTTCAAAGTAGTTCGCGCCCTTGATCGAGCCGCCGCCAGGCATATTGCGGATAATGATATTCGGTTTCCCGGGTAGATGCTTGGCGATGAAGGGTTGGAAGATGCGCGCATACACGTCGGCGCCGCCGCCTTCCTTGAACGGTATGATGATCGAGATGGTTTTACCGGAAAAATCGGCCGCGTGCGCCGCCGAGGCGGCCAAGCCGGTAACGATCCCGGCAACGGTCAGTGTCCCGAGCGCGTTTTTCGTTATGCGAGAAACTTTCATGAAATTGCCTCCTCTTGAAGACGATAGGGTTTTGTTATCCACGAAACGCCGCGAGCCCGCGGTTACTCCATGGCAGTTTGTTTTTTTAAGTGCTTTTATTGAGCGTAGAAAGATTACCGAAAAAAAGCAACACCCCGTATTCGGTTGAATACGGGGTGCGCCTTTTAAGTAAGGGTATTTGAATGTTTATTGAAGCGGCCAGGGCAGCTCGATGAATTGCTGCAACACACCCTCGGGATATCGGAGGGTCAGGAAGTGCGACAGCGTACCCAGGAAGGTGACGAAGGCCACCGCGCACACCGCACTGTAGAAGTGGGTGAACTCCGCCTTGATCTTCACGAAGGCGTAGATGAAGCCGGCGACGCCGATCACGAAACCGAAAATCGCGGAACCGCCCAGCATGGCAAGCAGCCAAATCAGGTAGTGTTCGGCACTTTTCGATTCGATGTCGATGCCGTAGTCCCCGCGTTCCTCGTCGTGGAAGGCCGTCGTCGGCGACTTCTTGGTCAGCATGATGACGAGCAGCGGCAGCATGAACGCCAATCCGCCGAAGCCGACGAGATAGGGGTACAACGCCGTGAGGTACTGGTAGTTCGTGGCGTCCACGATCAACGTGACCGCGTAGCCGATCAGGAGCAGCAGGAAGAGAAGCTGCGGCCAGGGGCGCTTGTGGGTATGAATGCCGTCTTCCTCCAGCTTCGCCTTTTGCGGCTTGAACTTGGCCGCGGCAAAGATCGAGAACAACGTCAAGGCGACCAGGACCATCACGACCGGGCGTTCGAGGAACGTCCAGCCGTAGACGGTCGCGGTGTGATAGACCTCGCCTTCGACCTTGTCGGCCAGCACGAAGCCGATCAGCAGGGCCGGACGCGGCCAGCCGAAGCGCTTCATGTAGACGCCGAGGGTGCCCATGATCATCAGCGTGATCAGATCGCCCCAATCGCGGGTCGCCTGGAAGGCGGCGAAGAAGATCAGGCCGAACATGAACGGCGCCAGGAGGGCGTAACGGATGGTGGTGAGCTTGGCGATTTGGGTCGCCAAAACCACGCAGGTGCCGGCGCCGATGATGTTCGCCAGCGCCACCGACCAGACCATCAGGTACACGAGGTCGAGATTGAAGGTGATCATCTCGACGCCCGGCTCGATGCCGATCAGGATGAAGCCGCCGAGCAGGATCGCCATGCTGCCCGAACCCGGAATGCCGAACAGCAAGGTCGGGATCAGGGCGCCGCCCT
>JAVJPD010000043.1:0-6824 GCA_040216475.1 Rhodospirillales bacterium | reverse complement strand
GAAACGGGCTCATGGTGCCCGGATCGACGTTCAAATACGGGTCGAGCTTGCGCAGCCGGACGGAAAACCCGCGCGCCTGAAGGAGCGCGCCGAGAGCCGCCGATGCCAAACCCTTACCTAATGAGGAAACCACGCCGCCGGTGATAAAAATAAAGCGCGTCATGGACGATCAATCTACAGCAAAAGCGCGGGAGCGCAAATAAAAGAGGCGGCTCTGGGGCCGCCTCCTGAATACCGTTCCGTTATCGCTTCGACAACCGCCATGTTTCGGCCCTATTTAGCCAGCGGTGCGCTTGGCTTTTGGTCCTTGGGCTTGACCGGCTCGCTCTGCGACGGCGCCGGCTGATCGAGAATCGATCTCGCGGGTTTTTTGTGCCCGGCCATGATCGCCAGTACCAAGCTCGTCGCGAAGAAGCACGCCGCGAGAATCGCCGTGGTGCGGGTCAGCAGATTCGCCGTCGCGCGGCCCGACAGGAAGCCGCCCATGCCGCCGCCGCTGCCGCCGCCGATTCCGAGGCCGCCGCCTTCGCTCCGCTGGAGCAAAATCGTGCCGACCATCGCGATGGCCAAAATCAAATGTACAACCAGGATGACTGTCGTCATGGGCGTGGTTTCCGAAATTCCCTAACGGCTTGGAAAATAGCCTTTTGCTGCCTGCTATTTAATGCCTCGGCCCGGCTCTGGCCAGTGCTATCTTAATATTTAGCGACAACTCTGCGCGATCGCCCAAAAATCCGCGGCTTTCAAACTGGCACCGCCGATCAGGCCGCCGTCGACATCGGGCAGGGCCATCAGTTCCGGTGCGTTGTCCGGCTTGACCGAACCGCCGTAGAGAACCCGGCACTTTTGCGCCTCGTCGGCCGCCATACCGCGGGCGAGCTCGCTCCGGATCAGGGCATGAACTTCCTGCACCTCGGCCGCGCTCGGTGTGCGCCCGGTACCGATCGCCCAGACCGGCTCATAGGCGATGACCGTATTGGCCGCCGTCGCGGCATCCGGCACCGAACCCGCCAGTTGGGTTTTGACGACCTCGAAGGTCTTGCCCTTGTCGCGCTCCTCCTCGGTCTCGCCGATACAGATAATGGCCGTCAAACCGGCCGCGTGGGCGGCTTCCGCCTTGATCCGCACCAGGCTGTCGCTTTCCCGGTGATCGGCGCGGCGTTCCGAATGCCCGACGATCACGAAGGTACAGCCGAGATCCTGCAGCATCGCCGCGCTGATATCGCCCGTGTGGGCGCCGGATACGTCCTGGTGGCAATTCTGCCCGCCCAAGGCGACGCCGGAGCCCTTCAGCGCGTCCGCGACCTTGGAAATCAAGGTGAACGGCGGACAAACCAGCAAATCGAATGTCGCTTGCGCCTGCCCCTTCAGCAATCCGGCGACTTCGGCCGCCAGGGCGGTTCCGTCTCGGCCGAGACCGTTCATTTTCCAGTTTCCGGCGATCAGGGGGCGGCGCGCAGTGCTCATGAAGAATACTTTCGTTTTGACATGAATCGTGGTGTTAGTGGCCCGCCGGTCTTATCACAGGCCCGTAACCCGGCCAACCGGGATTCGGCGCCGATGAACCGCCGAAAATCCCCCATTCAGCAGGGTTGCGGCGATTCAGGCGCGCTTTTATGATGCCTCCGACACCGGAACCGAAGGTCAGCAAGCGAGCCGCACTACCGAGCGATCCTGGAAACCCTGAATTAACGATAACAGGCCGGTTGCCTTATCAGGCGCCGCCGAGAACGGACCGTCATCATGATCACCGCTATGCGCAGCAAGGCCGCGAAGGTCGTTATCTATTTCTTTGTCGTTCTGCTGATTCTCGGCTTCATCGCCTGGGGCGTCAGTGACGTGCTGCCGACCGGCGGGGGCAATCCGCAGGTGGCCGCGAAAGTCGGCGACGTAAAAATTTCATCCGATGCGGTCAACCAGCGCTATCGGGACGAGTTGAACCGGCTGCGCAGTCTGCTCGGCAACGCAATCGACGCCGAACGCGCCAAGGCGCTCGGCCTCGGCCGGTCGATCCTCGACGGCATGGTCAACGATACGCTTTATAATCTCGGCGCGCGCGATCTCGGCCTGACGGTGACCGACGAACAGATCCGCCGCAACATTCAAAACGATCAGTCGTTCAAGAATCCGGTCGGCGTGTTCGACCGCGAACAGTTCCAGCGGATATTGCAGGCCAACGGATTCACCGAGAGCACCTATATCAACGAACTGCGCCGGGACATGGCCCGCGACCAACTGCTGGGCAGCCTGCAGGCCGCCGCCGTGGTACCGAAAACCCTAACGGACAGAATCTACGGATTCCGCGAGGAGCAGCGCCTGGCGAACTTCGTGCGCATCGAGGACTCCGCGTTCTCCGACGTCGACGATCCGAGCGACGACGTGCTCGAAAACTATTACAAGGATAACGCGAACCGGTTCACCGCGCCGGAATACCGGAGCATCAGCCTCGCGACCATCCACGTCGACGACATCGCCAAGGAAGTCGCCGTCGCCGACGACGCGATCCGCGAATTCTACACCATTCATCAGGACGAATATGCCGTGCCCGAACGGCGCGCGATCAAGCAAATCCTGTTCGCCGACGAAAAGAAAGCCCGGGACGCCTATACCGTTTTGCAGACCGGCCGCGATTTCGACACGGTCGCCAAGGAAATCGCCAATATGGATAAGGCCGCGACCGACCTCGGCACGGTCACGAAACGCTCCTTGAGCCGCGATCTGTCGCCCGCCGCCGCCGAGGCCGTGTTCGCGCTCGAAAAAGGCAAGGTCAGCAAACCCGTCAAAAGCCTGTTGGGTTGGCACGTCGTCATGGTCACCGGCATCGAACAAGGCAGCAAGAAGGAACTCGACGACGTCCGGGATCAAATCCGCAAGACCCTCGCCCGGGAAAAGGCCCTCGACAGCATGTTCAAACTCGCCAACAAGCTCGAGGACACCCTGGCGGGCGGCGCCAACCTGGAAGAAGCCGCGTCGCAGTTGAATCTCACCTTGCGGAAAA
This sequence comes from Rhodospirillales bacterium, assembly GCA_040216475.1. Classification (GTDB taxonomy): domain Bacteria; phylum Pseudomonadota; class Alphaproteobacteria; order Rhodospirillales; family CALINB01; genus CALINB01. The sequence continues at coordinate 3,826 of JAVJPD010000043.1, read as the reverse complement.
TCCCGGCGGTCGACCGCTCCGGGCGCGATCGCAACGGCGAATTGATCAAGACCCTGCCCAAGGAAGGCGATTTCCTCGAGACCGTCTTCAGCCTCGGCCAGGGCCAGGAAAGCCAGCTTCGGGAGTCCGGCACCGACAGCTATTTCATCGTGCGCGTCGACAAGGTCACGCCGCCGGCCCTGAAGCCGCTCGCCGATATCCGCGACGAGGCGGTCAAGGACTGGAAAAACGAACAACGCCGAACCTTGGCCCGCAAGAAGGCCCAGGCGATCCTCGACCAATTGAAGGACGCGAAGCTGATCGGCAAGGTCGCCGAGGATAACGGCCTCGAATTACATCTGACCGGTGCCTTCACCCGCACCGGTCAGGGCATGAAGGACCGCCTGCCGCCGGACCTGATCGAAAAGCTCTTCACCGGCCTGCCCGGCGACGCCTACATGTCGCGCGACCGCACCGGCTTCGTCGTCGCCGTGCTCAAGGACATCAAGCCGGTCGATCCCGCCGCCGGCGCCGAGGAGCGCAAGGCCGTGAGCGCCGATCTCGAACGCGCCATCGGCAACGATATTCTCGTGCAGCTGTCGAAGGCCCTGCGCAACACCCATTCGGTGACGATCAATAAGAACGCCATCGACACGCTCTACCAATAGACCATGACCGTCGAGCCCGACTTTTCCGCCTTCGCGGCGACCTTCGAAGCCGGGCGGCCGCAGGTCCTTTGGACGACCCTGCATTCCGATCTGGAGACGCCGGTCTCGGCCATGCTCAAGCTGAGCAGCGGGCGCACGAACTGTTTCCTGCTCGAATCCGTCGAGGGCGGCGCCAACCGCGGACGCTACTCTTTCATCGGCCTGGAACCGGATCTGATCTGGCGCGCCTTCGGCGACAAGGCCGAGGTCAACACCACCGCGCTTGCGGATAAAAACGCCTTCGAACCCTGCAGCGGCGGCGTGATCGATTCCCTGCGCACGATCATCAACTATTCCCGCATCGACCTGCCCGAGTCCCTGCCGCCGATGGCGGCCGGCCTGGTCGGCTACATGTCCTACGACATGGTGCGCCTGTTCGAGCGCCTGCCCGGCGGCAACCCCGACGTGATCGGCGTGCCCGACGGCGTGTTCGTGCGCCCGACCGTGGTCGCCGTGTTCGATAACGTCGAGGACGCAATCAAGATCATCACGCCGGTCCGCCCCGGCGACGGCGCGGCGGACGCGAAAGCCGCTTATGAGAGCGCCGCCAAGCGCCTGGAGGACACCGTCGTACGGCTCAACGGGCCGATGCCGCCGGAAGCGAACAAGGCCGGGGCCGAACCGCTCACGGTCGATCCCGAGAAACACTCGAACATGAGCCGCGCCGATTTCCATGCCATGGTCGAAAAAGGCAAGGAGTACATCTTCGCCGGCGACATCTTCCAGGTCGTGCTGTCGCAGCGCTTCGCGGTGCCGTTCGCCCTGCCCGCGTTCGATCTCTACCGGGCGCTGCGCCGCCTCAACCCTTCGCCGTTTCTCTTTTTTCTCGATTTCGACGGCTTCTCCATCGTCGGCTCCAGCCCGGAAATCCTGGTTCGGGTTCGCAACGGCACGGTCACCATCCGGCCCATCGCCGGCACCCGCCCGCGCGGCAAGACCAAGCAGGAGGACCGGGCCCTGGCCGACGATCTGCTGGGCGATCCGAAGGAGCTGTCCGAGCATCTCATGCTGCTCGACCTCGGGCGCAACGACGTCGGGCGCGTCGCCAAGGTCGGCACGGTGACCGTCACCGCGCAGAACATCATCGAGTACTACTCCCACGTGATGCATATCGTTTCCAACGTCGAGGGCGATCTCGATCCGAAATTCGACGCCATGGACGCGCTGATCGCGGGCTTTCCCGCCGGCACGGTTTCAGGAGCCCCCAAAGTGCGGGCGATGGAGATCATCGACGAGCTGGAGCCGGAAAAGCGCAGCTTCTACGCCGGGTGCATCGGTTATTTCGGCGCCGACGGCGAGATGGACACCTGCATCACGCTGCGCACCGGCTTGGTGAAGGACGGCACCTTATACGTGCAGGCCGGCGGCGGCATCGTCGCCGACAGCGACCCCGAGGCCGAATACCAGGAAAGCTGCAACAAAGCCCGCGCCCTGATCCGGGCGGCCGAGGAAGCGGTTAAGACGGCGGGGTGATACCGCGTTAACCATCTCAGATAAGCTGACAAAATCAGTACAAGATAATTTGTTGTTTGCCCTACCCGGTATATGTAAAATCTCGTCAAGCTCTCATTATCGCATAGTTCAAATTGCGACTACGAGGCTGAACACGGGGGGATAATTTGCAAATCTTTAAAAATAAAAACACCTTAATTTCTATAAGTGTGTTTTGTTTCCTGATTCTAACGACAGGGTGCATAGAACCCAATGCTCACGCCCTTCGAATTGGCGCTCCCCCCATCGAAGAAGGCGAAACACTTCTCACACTCAGAGCAATGCAATCCAGGCGCTTCGATACCCTTGATACTGGAAAATTGATCGAAGCATCGGCAGCTACTCTTCAAGACCTTGGATTCACTATCAATGAAACGTCAAAACAACATGGGGTTCTTTCAGGCTCCAAGGAAAGAGATGCTGTTGAGGCGGGCCAAGTAACAGCACAAGTGATCTTGGCTGTACTTGCAGCGCTTGGGGGGTCCTCGCACACAATGATGTATGACGAGACACAAAAAATTAATGTGACATTGGTCGTCAATAAATCAGGCGGTAAATCATCCTTAATCAGAGTTTTCTTCGATAGACATATTTCCAACAACTTCGGTCAATTATGGAAAGCAGAAGCAATTAAAGAACCCGAAATCTATCAAGCGTTTTTTAAAAAACTTTCTGCCAGCACATTTCTTGAGGCTAATAAAATATGAGAATCTTAAAAAGAAATTTTTTTCTAATTATTGCCTCTGCCGCTGTTTTATCCGCGTGCCAAACCACAGCCAAAGAGGAAATTATTTTAAGTGAAGTGAATGCCTTAAAGCTAAGAAGCATTCAAAGCCGTTATTTTGAAACGCCTGATCAAGCCAAGGTCTTCAAATCAATCATCTCCGTAATGCAGGATTTGGGCTATGCACTAACATCAATAGAACCAGAGGCCGGGGTAATTTCAGGAAATAAGCTTGCCCAATTAAGATTGACCGCATCTATAGTCCCTAGAGGCAAACAAACAACCGTTGTTAGAGCGAACGCGACGGTTCGCTTAAATCCGACAATCAAAACGTTCTATCAGGTTGATAGCGCAGAGTTTTATCAAAAGAGATTTTTTGAACCATTGTCACAAGCTTTGTTTTTGGAGGCACTAAACGACGAAATAACAACCTCAAAAGCAAACACCAATGAAATCGGTAAAGATGCCAAAAATAGCGGCAAGGAATAGTTTGACATGCATTACGATGTAAAAATTCTGACAGTTTCACTGGCACTATTATCCGCAATTATCATTCCAGGGTGCAAAACGGCTTTAGAGCACTCCCGGGATGTACAGGCAGCAAACAATCAAGGTGATCGCATAACCATAGGGACAGTTCAAAAAAAGATTCGTGTCGGAATGTCCTCCTCTGAGGTTGTGGAGGTATTGGGCTCTCCAAATATGGTCACAACGGACAGCAAGCGGCGCGAAAATTGGGTTTACGATAAAATTTCTACTCAACGGGTCTACTCGGAATCATCCGGAGGCGTAAACGCCCTAATACTCGGTGGAGCGCTTGTCGGCCCTGGACTTGTTGGTGGAGGCGGCGGTCCTTCTTATTCCAGCTCCGCAGGGGCGGCACAGACCTCCCAAAAAACACTAACCATTATTATCAAATTTGATG
>JAVJPD010000042.1:0-2136 GCA_040216475.1 Rhodospirillales bacterium | reverse complement strand
GTCGGTCGGCAGACCGTAGAAGATGCCGAGATTGACGATGGCGCCGTTCGCGTAGGTGATGATTGTCCAGTTGGTTTCCTCGACGGTGTCGTACCCCATTTTCTTGAAGACCTTGCCGTGCTGGCGCGCCACGACCTCGACGGGACGGATGCCCTCGAGGAACCAGTTGGCCATGTCGACGTAATAGGTGAGCACGTCCAGGACCGGCGTCGCGTCGAGGGAGCGTTTGATCAATTCCAACATCTGCGCGCGGCTGTTGTAAACGCGCGATTGGATTCCGATAATTTCGCCGACGCGGCCTTGAACGACCTGTTCCTTGGCCAGCATCCAGCGGCGGTCGTGCCGGCGCGAATAGCCGACGACGACGTCGCCGCCGTGTTTCTTGACCGCTTCCATGATCGTCTTGCCGTCCTCCATCGAGAGCGCCAGGGGCTTTTCGAGAAACACCGGTTTCTTCAATTCGAGGGCCTGTTGCACGGCTTCAACATGCTCGAACTCCGGCGTCGAGACGATCACCGCGTTCACGTTCGGATGGGATATGATTTCATAGTTATCGGCCGAGGCCATATCGGCGCCGACCCGTTGCTTGAGGATTTCGGCTTTGTTCTTTTCGATATCCGAGACCGCGAGAAAGCCGACGGACGGGTGGCGTCTCGCCATGTTGGCGCGCAGCGTTCCGATCCGGCCCGAGCCGACGACGGCAATCCCGAGTTCCTGAGTGCTCATTGATTCTTCCCATATCTTTTCGTGTTCTTATCCGCTTGCGGCGGGCGCGATCCTGCCGATGCGGTCTCCATCCGGTGGAGCGGAAATCAGGCCCCGCGGTTGCTTGAGCGGGTTCGTTCTGACAAAATGACGGCGGTCGTGCAATGCGGCGAACCTGTCATCGGCACCATAACGGCACATCGCCGTCGTGAAAAGCATCATGAAAATGGCGTGCCGGGAAGCAGAAAAGAAAAAGCGGATGGTTGAGCGAATTTCCCTGGTCGAGCCGGAAAGCGACGTCGGTAAGATCAAAAAGACCAAGAAGGTAGATACGGACAAGCTGAAGCGGTATCTTCAGCATGTTTTGGACAACTGGCCCGACAGCTTTCCCGAGCCGAACCCGGATTTTTGATTTAGCCATGAACGATATCCGCATCAATCTGCACAGCGATACCCAGACCAAACCGACGCCCGCGATGAAAGAGGCGATGGCGGCCGCCGAGCTCGGCGACGAGCAGATGATGGAGGACCCGACGACGAATGCGTTGCAGGAGAAGGTCGCCGCGCTGCTCGGCAAGGAGGCGGCCGTGTTCATGCCGTCCGGCACCATGTGCAACGTCGCCGCGATCGCGGTGCATTGTCGTTCGGGCGACGAAATCCTGTGCGACCGCACGTCGCACATCGTCAATGCCGAGGCCGGCGGGCTGGCCGCGTTCGCTGGCGCGATGACACGGGCGCTCGACGGCAAACACGGCATCTTTTCCGCCGAGCAATTGGAAGCGGCGGTCCGGCCCGACCGGCGCCATGCGCCGAAAAGCCGCATGGTCGAGATCGAGCAGACCGCGAACGCGGGCGGCGGCACGATCTGGCCGCTCGAAACCGTGCAAAAGGTCGGCGCGGTCGCGAAAAAGAAGGGGCTGGTCCTGCATATGGACGGCGCGCGCCTGCTGAACGCGGTGGTCGCCTCGGGCGTCGCGGCGCGTGAGTACGCCGCGCCCTGCGATACCCTGTGGATCGATCTCAGCAAGGGGCTCGGCTGCCCCATCGGCGGCGTGTTGGCGGGCGGTCGCGATTTCATCGACGAGGCCTGGCGCTGGAAGCAGCGGTTGGGCGGGGCCATGCGCCAGTCGGGCATGATGGCGGCCGCGGGTATCTACGCCCTCGATCATCACGTCGAGCGCCTGGCCGAGGATCACGCCAATGCGCGCCTGTTCGCCGAGCGTGTCGCCAACCTGCCGGGCATTTCGGTCGATCTCGAAACCGTGCAGACCAACATGATCTTCTTCGACGTCTCCGGTGCGGGCATCACCGCGCCGCAGATGCAGGACGGGCTCGCCAAACGGGGCGTGCGCATCAGCGCGGTCTCGAACGCGCGCTTGCGCGCGGTCACCCATCTCGACGTGAGCACGGCGAACATGGAAGAGGCGGCCG
>JAVJPD010000041.1:0-3121 GCA_040216475.1 Rhodospirillales bacterium | reverse complement strand
AGGCCGAATGAAAAACGCGGGCCGGTCACGCGTTCTCGAATGCGTTGACCATATAGTCCCGTCCGGCCAGGCGATCGGCCCATGTCCCGAAAGCATTGGTGTAATGATATTCATATCCCAAGCCTTCGATACGCTTAAGGACGGAACCGAACGGTAAATCGCCTTCGCCGGGCTTCAAGTGGATTTCGACCCCGTTGCGGAAACAATCCGCGACTCGAACTTCTCGGCAGCGGGAAAAATCGAGCGCATCCAAAAAACCGTCGATGCCTTCCGGCACGAGATGAGCGTGATTGATGGTGAACGACCACGCCATGTACGGCGATTGCAGCCGGTCGAAATACCATTTGCACTCTTCGACGTTGTGGCCGAGATAGTGCACCTCCGCGTCCTTCGGTTCCTTATTCATGCTTTCGAGCAGAAGTTGAGCGCCTTGCTTTTCGGCATAATCGACGGCTCGCTGCAACCGCTCCAAACTCGCATCCCGGCGCGATTCGAAATCTCCGAAATGATATCCCGCGTGCACAACCAGGCGATCCGCGTTCAAGCGTTTTTGGATGTCGATAAAAGCACGCAGATATTCGTCGGCCGCTTCCGCCAAGATGGGCGTGGTTTCGGCGACGTTGATCGCGGATTCCGTATGAACGCCTAAATGAATGCCGTTTTTGTCGCACTTTTCGCGAATCGGCTTACACCGGGCCTCGTCAAAGCTCCGAATATGATTGGGCTCATCGTTGATCTTGATATCGATATAGCGGACATCGTTCGCCAATGCCCAGTCGACGCCTTCTTCCAACGGGCGCTTGTTGCCCAGATCGACTCCGATCCGCTCTCTGAGTGATTCTCTGCTCATCGCCCCCCCCTACGCTTTCATGCCGTTGTTTGCCCGACAATACGGCAGGCGATCGGCGTTAACAAAGCACTTTTTCCGGTTTACCCAAGACGGAAAAGTTGTGCCCTCAAAAGCGCAAGCGCCGGTCAGTACTCCGGCTTACCGAACACAAAGGTGATGTTCATGCGCCGGTTCAGATAACCGCTCCTGAAATTCAACCGGTCCGTTTTATGAATAACATTAGAATTGAACAATGTTGCGCGGTTACATCGGTAAGGCACCTTGAATGATTCGGCATCCGGCGCACTGATGATATCGCGCATGATCTGAAGGGTCATCTCCTTGGGATTATCCTTCACCTCGAGCATCGGCACTTTTTTATTCCAGAACAAAAGCCCGCCGCCTTCGGGATCCAAGTTCGCGTCATCGGGCGTGAGCCAAATATTGACGCTGACCCGGCCGCTGTCGCCATGTAGGTCGTCACCGGACTTTTGCGCGTAATAGCGATACGACCAGCATGTCGAGAAATAATGCTCCCCGTATATACGCGGGAACCGTTCCCGAATTTCTTCGGCGATCTGCAACAACAACGGACAGCAGAACCCTTCTTCCAAACTCGCGCCTAAATCGCCGATTGCCGAAGCGTCGTACCAGATCGTCGATTCAAGACAAAACCGGCGCAGCTCGGCCAAGGCCTCGGGCCGCAGAAATTGATCGACCATGGCGAACCCGGGTGGATTGTCATGATATGCCCCTTGAATCGCCTCCGTATCCAATGCCGGGCTAAGAACGCCCCCTTCAATGGCCGGCGCCGCGTATAAATTCAAAAGGCGATTATAAGATTTTTTGAATTCATGGCTCGGCTGCACGGGTAAACCGCTGACATAAACAACCGTGCCGTCATCCGGTATGCCGTCGCCGATTTTTTTATACTCGGCCAACAGAGCCGCAGCCTTATCGCGCATGCTCCCCAAATCGTACAAGTACTGCAGCTGCTCCGTATCGTGCAGAATCTTATAATGATTGATCTGGTTGAAGGCATGATCGAGCGGCGCGCCGTCATCGCGTTCTTCCCTGAAGCGGCGGGTCGGTTCGAAAATGCAATCGCTGGCTTCTTGTATATTTCCTTTTGCCAACAGGATCAGGCCGAGGGCGGTTTTTGCCGCTTGCAGCGATGGGTTCAGGTCCAGCGCCTTGCGCGCATTTTCTTCCGCTTCCTTGAGCTGCTTTTCCTCCCATAAGGCGGTGGCCAAGTTGGCATGGGCCGCCGCATACCCGGGATCGGCTTTGATCGCTCGCCGGTATAGAAGGATGGCTTCGTCCGTTTGGCCGCTCTCTTCCAACATCGCGCCGAGATTGTTGTTGCTCTTCGGAAACCCGTCATCGATTGCCAGAAAACGGCGCAAGCAGGCCATGGCCTCTTGCGGGCGGCCGCTTTTATTCAAGGCATGGGCCAAATGCAGATAACCGTCTTCACGTTCGGGCTCCAACGCGACGAATGATTCGTAGGGAGCAACGGCTTCGGCAAAGCGGCCCAACTGCGTCAAGGCGTTTCCCAGGTTTTCATGCGCGATTCCCGATTTCGGATTCAGCGACACCGCCGCCCTGAACTGCTCGACGGCCCTTTCGAATTCCGCCGCCGACGCGAGGACGGACCCCAAGTTGTTTCGAAAATTCGGGTTATCCGGCATGACCGACACCGCTTTGGTTATGAGGTCGATCGCTTGGTCATGCCGGCCCTGGGCATGTGCCAGCAGCCCGGACAAATTCAGAACATCGGGATGATTCGGGTTTTGCGACAGTAATTGCCGGTAGATCGGTTGCGCCTCGTCAAGCCTGCCCTCCTGATGCAAGGCCGCGGCTTTCTTGAGTGACGCGAGGAATTCGTTCACGGTAATCCCCAGAGAAATAGAGATATAAGGCTTCTAACTTGCCGAGTGGCGTTTAATGGCAATCTGCAATCCCTGCAGCAACTCTTGCCCGATATTACCGCCGTCGCCGGTGATTTTATCACGCAATACGGCCCGCATGGAATCGATGTGCGCCTTGACGATCTCGACGTCGCTGTCTTCCTTGCCGCAGCCCTCTCGGGTGCTCAAATAAAGGCTCTTCCCGAATTGGCTGATCAACGGATAGCCGAACGTGCCCCCTTGGCCGCGCAGTTCGTGCGCCAACAAGTTGATTTCCTCAAAGATCTTCACCCTGCTTTCATCCATCGCCAACGCCTGATCGCATAATTGCGACAATTGCTTGAGGTAATCTCGGGCCCAATCGGCAAAATCAACGACCGAG
>JAVJPD010000040.1:0-4676 GCA_040216475.1 Rhodospirillales bacterium | reverse complement strand
GCGAGGCGCCGACGCCGACCTCCTCGGAGATCGTCAGCAAAAGGTGGCAGTCGACCGGCAGCTTGGCGCCGGATTCCTTGACCGCCTTGGCCGCGCCCAACATCGCGGCGACGCCGGCCTTGTCGTCGAGATGGCGCGAGTTGATGAAGCCGGTATCGGTGATTTCCGAGCGGGTATCGATGGCGACGACGTCGCCGACGTTGAAGCCTTCCCGGATCAGATCTTCTTCCGTGCCGCAGAGGCGGTCGATGCGGATTTCGAGGTTCTCCCAAGCGCTCGGCTGGGAATCCACCTCTTCGTTATAGACGTGCCCCGACGCCTTGAACGGCAGGATGGTGCCGCGCGTGGTCATGCCGAAATCGCTGAAGATGGTGACCCGCGCGCCCTCGGCAAAACGCGGCGACCAGGTGCCGGTCGGCGCCACTTCCAAACGGCCGTTCGATTTTAAATTCTTGACCACCGCGCCGAGGGTATCCAGGTGCGCGACGATGGCCTTGTCGGGCACGTACTGTTCGCCCGGCAGGTTGGCGCGAATCGCGCCGCGCCGTGTCAGTTCGTGTTCGATCCCGAGTGCCGTCAATTCCTCGCACACGACGTTGACGACGGCGTCGGTAAACCCCGTCGGGCTCGGCGTTTCGAGAAGCCGAAACAGCACGCGCCGGACATAGTCCATGTCGATCTTCGGAACTTTGAGTTTCGCTACGGTCACGTCGTCAGGCATTCGGTACTCCGTTCAAGCAAATCGGGCAAACAAGCCGGGCCATCAAGCCGGAATCGTTTGGGGAAACAGCAAATCGATGAACCGTTCCGCCGTCGGCTGCGGTTCGTGATTCGCCAGCCCCGGGCGTTCGTTGGCCTCGATGATGGCATAGTCGGGCCGATCGACCGCCGGCACCATGAAATCGAGGCCGACGACCGGGATGTCGAGCGCGCGGGCCGCCCGAATGGCCGCGCGCCGCAACTCGGGATGCAGGTCGTTGGTCACGTCGTGAATCGTGCCGCCGGTGTGCAGGTTGGCGGCCTCGCGCACGCAGACGGTCTTGCCGTATTCGAGCACGGCCTCGAGCGTGTAGCCCTGATCGCCGACGCAGCGCCGGGTTTCCTCGTCGAGCGGGATGCGGCTTTCCCCACCCGTGGCGGCAGACCGGCGGCGGCTTTGACGCCCGATCAGCGTCTTGATACGGCTCTTGCCGTCGCCCATGACCATAGGCGGCTTGCGCACGGCGGCGGCAACCACGTCGAAGTCGATGACGATGATTCGCAAGTCCATGCCTTCGACGAATTCCTCGATCAGCACCCGCTCGCAAATCTTGCGCGCGTCTTCGACGGCCAAGGCGATGTCGTCCGGTTCATGTAAATTAACGCTGACGCCCGCGCCCTGCTCGCCGCGGGCGGGCTTGACCACGACGCTGTGGTGCTTTTCCAGGAAATCCCGGACGTCGCCTTCCTCGTTTGCTTCGATTTGATCGGGCACCCGCAGACCGGTTTTTTTCAGGATGCGCCGCGTGACCGCCTTGTCGTCGCAACGGCTCATGGCGATGGCGTTCGTCAGTTCGCTGAGGGATTCCCGACAGACGATGGTGCGCCCGCCGAAGGAAAGCGAAAAATAGTTGGCTTTCGAATCCAGGACCTCGACCGCAATGCCCCGGCGGCGGGCTTCGTTCACGATGATTTCGGCGTAGGGGTTGAGTTGGGTCTTCAGGCCCGGGCCGATGAACAGGCGCTCGTTGATCGGATTTTTATGCTTCAGCGTAAACACCGGGATGCGCTGGAAGCCGAGCTTTTCGTAAAGGGCGATGGCGCGGCGGTTGTCGTGCATCACGGACAAATCCATGAAGCCGCGCCCCTGCGCGTGAAACCGCTCCGCGAGCTGGCGCACCAGCGCCTCGCCGACGCCGGCCCGGGCGGTCTGCGGATCGACCGCCAGGCACCACAGACTCGATCCGTTCTCGGGATCGTTGAACGCCTGCTTGTGATCGATCCCGGTCACCGTGCCGATGATGTCGCCGGTCTCCGAATCGACCGCGACCAGGATGTTCAGCACCCGCGAGGCCGCCTCCTTGACCACGAAGGCCCGATCGACCGTCGCCATCTTCAGGGCGGTGAAGATGCGATTCACTTCCTTCGCTTCCGCCTCGTCGCGCAGGCGCTTGATCGTGAAGCCGCGCGGCTTGTGATAGGAGGGTTTATACTGATCGAACCACAAACGATACGTGTGGGACGGATCGAGGAAGAATTCCTGCGGCGCCATCGACAAGAGCACGTGCGGATCGCGCACGTAAAACGCGATATCCCGGCAGCCCTCCTTTTCCGCCTTCAGGGCTTTGGACAACACCTCGTTGCTCTCGAACGTATGGGCGAAGATCAATCGCCCCCAGCCGCACTCGATGGCGACGTTCTTCTTTTTCTTGTCGTCCGCCCGTCCCGGCGTACCGAGCGACGTCATGCGGTGGCGTTCGATGCGGTGAGTGCTCGAATTCGCCTTGGACGTTGCCATAGCCCGTCTCCGTCCTATACGTGATGCTCTTGAAACCAAGATTCAAGCAACGCGATCTGCCATAATTTAGAACCCATCAGGGGCGTGATGTGATCCTTCGGTGCCTTGAGAAGATTGTTGAGGTAATCGCGCCGGAACACGCCGCGGTTCTGCGCCGCCGGCTGGTTCAGCACGTCGCACACGAATTCGAGCGCCGGGCCCTCCAAATACTTCAACGCGGGAACCGGGAAGTAGCCCTTGGGCCGGTCGATCACCGCGCCGGGCACGACGCGGCGGGCGGCCTCCTTGAGAACCCATTTGCCGCCCTCGCGGATCTTCAACTCCGCCGGCACGCGCGCGGCCAACTCGACCACCTCGTGATCGAGAAACGGCACCCGTGCCTCGAGCCCCCAGGCCATGGTCATGTTGTCGACCCGTTTCACGGGATCGTCGACCAGCATCACCGTGGTATCGATGCGCAGCGCCTTGTCGACGGGGCGCTCGGCGCCCGGCTGCGCGAAATGGCGCTCGACGAACGCCGAACTATGATTGCCGTCGACGTAGGCCGGCTCGACGGCCTGCGCGAATTCGTCATGGTCCCGGTCGAAGAACACCTTCTTGTAATCGCTCGCGGCGTCGTTGCTGCCGATCAGCGGCGGATACCAATGATAGCCGCCGAAGACTTCATCCGCGCCCTGGCCGCTCTGCACCATGGTCAGGTGCTTGGAGACCTCCTGGGAGAGCAGGTAAAAGCCGATGGCGTCATGGCTCATCATCGGCTCGGACATCGCGCCGATGCAATCGGGCAGCGCATTCAGCAACCGCTCGGATTCGACCATGATCTTGTGATGCTTGGTGCCGAACCGCTCGACGATGATGTCGGAATACTTGAACTCGTCGCCCGGCTCGTCGTCGACACGCTCGAAGCCGACCGAGAACGTCTCCAGGCCGGCGCTGCCCGCTTCGTGCAGCAGGCCGACGATCAGACTCGAATCGAGGCCGCCCGAGAGCAGCGCGCCCACCGGCACGTCGGCCACCAGACGGCGCTTGACCGCGGCGCGCAGGGAATCGAGCACCATTTCCTGCCATTCGTCCTCGCCGCGCGCGGCATCGCCGTCTTGGCTGCCGAATTGCAGGCGCCAATAGGTCCGCTCTTTCGTCGTTCCGTCCGGCTCGACGGTCATCACGGTCGCCGGCGGCAGCTTGCGCACGTCTTTCATAATCGTGTAGGGCGGCGGCACCACGGCGTGGAAACTCATGTAATGGTGCAGCGCCACCGGATCGATGTCGCCCGAGACGTCCCCCGCCGCCAGCAGCGCCGGCAGGGTGGAGGCGAAGCGGAGATGGGAATTTTTGCGGACGTAATACAGCGGCTTGATGCCGAGACGGTCGCGCGCGAACGTCACGCGGCCGCCGTCGCGTTCCCAGATCGCGAACGCGAACATGCCATTGAAGCGCTCGACGCATCGATCGCCCCAGGCGTGAAAGGCCTTGAGGATCACTTCGGTATCGCCGTTCGAGAAGAACGTGTAGCCCTTGGCCTCCAGCGCACGGCGCAGATCGGGATAGTTGTAGATGGCGCCGTTGTAGACGATAGCGAGACCGAGCTGGGAATCGACCATCGGCTGCTGGGCGTGCTCGGAGCGGTCGATCACCTTGAGCCGGCGGTGTCCGAAGGCGATCCGCCCTTGCGCGAACAAACCGGCCGCATCGGGGCCGCGCCGGGCCTGAGAGGCCGTCATTTTCCGCACGGCCTCCGTCGAGGCCCATTCCGAATCGAATCTTACTTCACCGCAGAGTCCGCACATACCGATCAACAAACGCCATAACGAAACCGGCCGCATACAGGGAACGACCCCCCCGATGCGGCCGATTTTCGGTCAAATTTTAGAACGAAAACATGGCGTTACTATACCGTGTGCGTTTGCGGAATGTAACCCTTAACGGTTTTTTTTATTCAAAATCCGCCGTTTTCAGCCGATTCAGTCGAAATCTTCGGCTAGCGCCGCGCGCGCGGCCTCGGGCAGCACGGTCATGTGGTTGTAGTGTTCGTGTTCGATGCCGAGACCGATGCGCGCGCCGGGTTTCTTGAATTTTTCGATCTGCTCGTGGGTGAACGGAAAACGCAGGAAATGCACGGATGAGGTCTTGCCGTCCGCCTTGGTGCGCTCGACGTCGTGTTCGGGCACGGCCTTGACCG